>CANKPO010000052.1 GCA_947484535.1 Caulobacteraceae bacterium | reverse complement strand
CGCCAAGCATTCTTGACCGCCTCGCCCTTGGCCCGCTCAAGCCCTTCGATGATGGCCTTGTTGCTGGTCGATTCGAGCGCAACCTCGCCCGAGACAACGATCTGAATCGATTGGACCTGAGCCACGGACGCGGACGCGCCCATTGCCGCGCTACCAAAGACTAAGGACGCTAGGAGGCTTTTACCTAAGGACATGGTCAACTTTCCAGAACGGTTTGAAATAGACGTAAGAGCGGATCAATCAGAGCGAAGCGAGCAGGACTTCGCCTTGCTTGGAAACCTCTTGGAAGCCGTTTGAGTCCCCCAACTCGAGGGTCTTGTAGGCCTTTGACGCCTCCATGACCGAGGTCAGGGATGAGGTGACTGTGCTGGCTTGCGCCGCGAGCACAACCGCAATCAGGATCTTCTCCAAGCCGCTGCAATCGCAGTTGAGGGCCGCAACGGTTCCGGAGGCAACAGCGGCCAGCATGGCGACCTTAGCCACGGCAAACTGGCCATCGGCCTTTTCCGCCAGTTCCTTTTGGCGGGCATTGGGCACGGCACCATAGGCTTGCAGTTCATAGATGTCGCTCTGAAGCGCTGCGCTGGCCTGGGTGAAGGTCTTGACGCCATCGGCACCACCGAGAGTCCCGCTGGAAAAATCATCGGCCAACCGATTGTACTTCTGGGCCTGAGCGCCGAAGCCCACCGCCTCATAATAGTTGGCCGCTGCCTTGATGGCCTGGGACTGCGAGACCTTGAGCGCACCATAGAAAATGATCAGGGCGGTTTCTTGCCCGCCAGCCCTTGCTGGCGCGGCATAGGCCAGGGCGGGGCTGGCAATCAAAAGCGAAAGGGCAAGGATCCTGAGGCGTTTCCACAGATTACCAATTGGCATAATCATTTCGCCTTCTCCTTGTCATTGACGGATTTGATCAACATCGTTTCCGCAATCAGCTTCTTCCAAGATTTGGCAACGGTGCCATTGTCGCGCGCCTTTTTGTCAGTAACAGCCGCAGACATGTGAGACTTGATCCATTTTTTATCTTGGGTTGTGTAGTTGTTTAGGAGATCCTGAAGGAAAGTTGAGCTCAGTTTCTCATATTGAGCGTAACTATTGATCTCTCGATCGCCTGTAAATCTCAAAGACCGGGCAAATCTGAAGGTTCTTTCGTCCAGAACCTTTCCGCCTCGGACAAGTTGGTCGTCGACCACTTGGCTTTCGACCGCAACGATCTTCGTGATGTAGCGGCCACCATAGTCTAGCTCTGTCTGAACCGTGCCGCGGCTCCTATCGGCCATCTCTGATAGTTCATGCTGAACCTTGCCGCTGCTGAGAAGGTCGACCGTGAGTCGCAGCTCATAGGACGGGTCGGGTAGGCTCATAGAGACTTGATTGGCACCAAGGCAGTCGGGGATGTTGGCGACATACTGGCTGGAGGGCTTGCCATCGCCGCTCGCCCCAAAGACCACGGGAACGATGGGCTTTTTGAAGGTTTTGGCCAGCAGGGCTTCATATTTGGCCGTCAGGTTCCGCGCGAAGGCTTCAGGCGACTGCTGCGATGTTGCGCGCGTCGTCAGCAACTCTGCTTTGACGGCGTCCGACAGGACGACGGGAGCAACAGCCATCGACCCTCGGATGTCATTATTCAGAGGGATCTCACTCACAGACCCCACCCAGCGAGAGAGTGCGGAGTTAGAGTCCGCAAAGCCGTTAAATAGTTTTGCGTAGGCTGCGCTGATTTCTGCAGGGGTCGGATCTTTAGTATAGGACTCATTATAATTAATTATGGATGGTATAACCGCCTTCACTTGTAGGGCGCTTATATCAAATAGAATTGTATTAATTCCAAAGGAATAAGAAACATTGTAGCGCTTCAGGTTATCTCGGGGGTCTATATAGGATTGTGTATCTGTGTTCTCTGACGTTAAAACATGAACCAGACCCAGGTTATTATCTTTCCCTGCGGCATCATCTTTTGCTATCAGATTGATGTTCCAATTCATTTTCTTATAGGATTGGTAGGATTCATTATAAAATTTGGCTTGGTTCTTGTAGATTTTGATCAGGTTGGGGCTAGATTTCGCGAAATCAACTGCTGACCCTTGCAATCCTAGGCCACAATATCGGACGTCATACTTGGTGGCATCCTGCGCAAAGGCACCCCCTGCGGCTAGCAGACTCACCAGCGCAGAGGATTGTAATAAAATAATAAATCGTTGAATTCTAATGCCCATTTCGCCCCCGCCACGCCGTATTTGGTGTCGGATGCAAAGGCCGACCCTGAGCTCTAAAGGCTCTAACAGTACCGTGACGTGAAATATTAGATAGGTCAACTTAACCGCAAGATGAGCAATGGGTCAACGCGATTTAAGGAGCCCCAAGTCCTAGGCGATCATCCCCTAGGTCATGGGTCCCTCTCTGCTGCCCGACTAGCACGAGCCCTCGGCGCTATCTTGGCTTTTGGAATTTCAGGATGAACTGGTCGGTCTTGCCGCGAATGGCAGGCAGGAAGACGTTAAGGCTGTGGTCATCTGCAGCGGAGGCAAGGCTCTTGTCCTCGCCCACCAGCTTGAATCCTGCGGCCTCGATCTCTTGCTTGACGATCGCCACATCGATGCGGTGCAGGCTATCGGCGACGCTCAAGGGCGCACCGGCGGCGGCGGCATGGTCGACCACCAGATAGATCCCGCCCGGCTTGAGGGCCTTGAAGACCTGGCGGTTCACCTTGTCCGCCGTGTCGACCGGAAAGGGCTTGAGATGCATATCGTGATAGTTCTGAACCGTCAGCACCAGATCCAACCCTTCGGGCAGGCCTGTCGCTGAGAGGGGCGCGGCGATCGTCGTCACATTCTTATAGTCTGCGGCCACCGCCGCCTGTTCCGTGGCATAGGCTGCGCGAAAGGCGATGAACTCAGCCGACTGGTAGCCATAGACCTGACCCTTGGGCCCGACAGCTGCGGCTAGAATGCGGGTGAAATAGCCAGACCCCATCATGAAGTCGGCAACCCGGTCGCCCGGCTTTACCCCGGCAAAGGTCAGCATCTCGGCCGGATGGCGGGCGGCGTCGCGGGCCACATCTGTGGCGGGCCGCGCAGGGTCGGCGAGGGCCGCTGCTAGCGGAGGCGAAACAGCCGCTAGCGCCATGCTGGAACTGCTCAGGATCAGGGCGGCAAGCGCCACCGCTATGGCTCGACGATACATGGGCGATCTCTCTTGAAAGGGTGGGATCTGAGGTCGTTCGTTCAGACGTAACAGTGGCACCGGATCGATTGCGGCTCAAACAATTATATCAGCCCCATTGGCATCTGGGCAGGACTTGGCTTAGACCGCGCAGGACCCAAGCCCAGGGCGACCTTACGGACCAACATGACCAAGCCTGAACCCTACCGCCTCGCGCGTGATGCCTATCCAGTGGGCCAAGAGATCACGACCCGGGTCAGTGACATTGACGGCAATGGTCATCTCAATGCCATCCGCATCGGCAAGTTTTATGAGGAGGCCCGCGCCTCGTTCTACAAGCTCTTGGACCATGGCAAGCGCCACCCCCGCCTTCTCGTGGCCGAGCTCAAGATCCGCTATCTGGGCGAGGGCTTTTGGCCCGGCACGGTCGAAGTCCGCACCGGCATTGTCCGCCTTGGTTCCAGCGCCTTCACCATGGGCCAAGGCCTTTGGCAAAATGGGGCCTGTATCGGCCTTTGCGACACGGTGCTGGTCCATGCGCCTCAGGGCAAGACCACGCCCTTACCCGATGAATTTCGCGGCCAGTTGGAGCGGTATCTATTGGTCGCGTGTTCTGAGCCATTCGGCTGAAGGTTTCAACCTGTAGCACATCCAATCTGTCGGCCCGGTCCCGAGGTCTAGGTTGGCTTGATATTCAAAGGTCGCGCCAAGTTTGCCGGTTGCCTTTTGGGAACGCAGATTGGTCGGCGCAATATGAAACCAAACTTCGGGCACCTGAGTAAAGGCATGGTTGGTCATGAGGGTCTTGATGGCACGATTGGCACTGCCACCCCAATGTTGGCATGTGATGAAGGTAAAGCCTATCCCGATGGCATCTGGCTGATCGGGGACCGGGTAGAAGCGGGAACATCCAATGATCTCGTCCCCCTTGCGCAGTGTCACGGCCCCACCTGCTGAGACCAGGAAGTCGAAATAGGGTTCAAAGACCTCTGGCCGATAGCGCTCTGCGGCCGGATGACCCGCCCAAATGCGACGATCGCCAGCGGCGGCGATGAGCCCAAACCGATCTGCCTGTGTCATCAGTAAGATGGAATAGTCTGAATCCGTTAGCGGTGGTGGGGTATCGAAGGCCATAGGCTCAGGGTTCCAACTGTCGTGATCCGGTCAGCGCGTCGACTAAACCGCCCCATCTATAATGACCTTCTCCTCTCCCCACCAGAGCGGAGATTTGGGCAGGGTGATGAAGGTCTTTTCGTCCTCGAGCAGCAGCCGACCTGCAGCACGGGCGGCGGGATCGTCGGCCAAGGCGGCGAGGTCTTCGAGGCTGTCATACCAGAGCTGCGCCACGCCATCGAACTGAGGCGGCGCATCTCGGCTGGCGCGAATTCCGGCGCTTAACGCCTCATCGAACGAGTGGAGCTGGACATAGCGGCGGATGCGTAAGGTGTCCTTGACGCTGGCCACCAGCGGCCCGTGGATGTTGAGCCAATAGTCCTGAAACTGTTCGCGGGTCAGGTGCGGCAGCCGCACAAGGGCAAAGGTCAGTTTGATCATGGGGTGACGCTTTCGGGAACGAAGGGGCTGGTCGCTACCGGATTTTCAGCAGTTGTTTGCCAAAGTTCAGGCCTTGGAACAGGCGCATGAGGGTGCGGGGGGCATTTTCGAGCCCGTGCTGGATATCTTCGGAAAACTGCACCTGGCCTGAGCGGATCCACTGGGCGATACGGCGCCGCGCGGTGGGAAATTCGGTCATATAGTCGATGACGATGAAGCCGCTCATGGTGGCGCGTTTGAAAATGATGTTGAAATAGTTCTCTGGCCCGGCGGGGAGCTGTCCGGTCTCATAGCGACTGATGCCGCCGCAGATGACGATGCGGGCGTGCATGGCAATCTCGGCCAACAGATCATTGAGCAGCGGGCCGCCGACATTGTCCCACAGCACGTCGATCCCTCCCGGGGCCAGTTCGCGCACCCGGGCCCGGACATTTTCGGCCTTGTAGTCGATGGCCTCATCAAAGCCGCAGACGCTCTTCAGCCAAGCGCATTTTTCGGGGCCGCCCGCTATGCCAATGACCCGGCATCCTGCGATCTTGGCGATCTGTCCGGCGACGGAGCCGGTGGCACCCGCCGCGCCGGTGATCACGACCGTGTCGCCCGCAAAGGGCTTGCCGTGCTTTTCGAGCCCAAAATAGGCGGTCATGCCGGTGATGCCCAGCGTGCCGAGATTGGCGGTCAAAAGGTCATCATTTCGCACCTTGCGCAGCTCTTGTCCGGCGACCGTGGCATAGTCTTGCCAGCCCAGACGGCCACTGACCTGATCGCCCGGTTTGAAGGCCGGATCGTTGGAGGCCACCACCTCGCCCAAGGCTGATCCCGGCATGACCTCACCAATCTCCGTCGGCGCGACATAGCCCCCCAGATTTTCCATCCACCCCTTCTGGGCGGGATCAAAGCCCAGCGTGTGGATCTGGACCAGAACCTCACCCTCGCCCGGCTGGTGCACCGGGGTCTCGACCATCAAAAAATCCTCATCCACCAGAGCGCGGCCGAGCGGGCGGGCATTGATCAGCCACTGGCGATTGAGGGTGTGCATGGCGTTCTGTCCGATAGGGTTGAAGCGATAGGGTCAGGCTAAAGGGAACGGCCGAGCGGTCAAGCATGGCTTCCCATTCCCCTCCATGCTCATGGTCTTGTCAAAGACCTAAGGACGGCTAGTGTGGATCGGGTCGAAATGTGAACCCGCGGCGGCGGCGAACGTCATGAAATAGGAAGCCCAAGCCATGAAGCCCTTAGCCCTAGCCGCCCTGACTGCAGGTCTACTGCTCGCCAACGCGCCGCAGGCCTTGAGCCAATCAGCCGCGCCGGTCGCAGCGGCCCCTGTTGCGTCCATAGACTATTCCGATGGCAAGACCTGGCTCTGCCGCCCGGGCCGCGATGATGTCTGTAGCCAGTCCCAGCAGGACGCGACCATTGTCAGCGCTGATGGGAAGCTGGCCGCCGAGCCCTTCCGCGCTGATGCTAAGGCTCCGGTCGATTGCTTCTATGTCTACCCCACCGTCTCGAAAGATCCCGGCGGCAATGCGACCATGACCATCGCGCCCGAAGAGCGCTCGGTGATCAACCAGCAATTTGCAAGGTTCGCGGCCAAGTGCCGACCCTATGCGCCGCTCTATCGCCAAGTCACCCTGACAGCCCTGCGCTCGGCCATGATGGGTAAGCCAATGGCTGCCGATCGGGCCATGGCCTATAATGACGTGCTGGGTGCGTGGAACCATTACCTCAAGAACGACAATCACGGGCGCGGTGTTGTTCTGATCGGTCATTCGCAAGGCTCAGGCGTGCTGATCCAGCTGATCAAACAGGAGATCGACGGCAAGCCCGTGCAGGCCCGCGTGATCTCGGCCATCCTTGGCGGCGCGCGGCTTCAGGTTCCGGTCGGCAAGGATGTCGGCGGCGATTTCCAGTTCATGCCCCTGTGCCGTTCGGCCTCTCAGACCGGCTGTGCCATCAATTTCGCGGCCTTCCGCGTCGATAGCCCACCGCCCGCCAATTCGCGCTTCGGCACCTCATCGGCAGCGGGCCTAGAGGCGGCCTGCGTCAACCCTGCCGGCTTGGCGGGAGGCTCGGGGGCCTTGAAGGCCTATCTGGCCGCAGGCACGGACGATATTGTCAGTGACGGGACGGGCAAGCCCTTGGCCTGGACCACGCCCCCAAGCCCGATCGCCACCCCCTTCGTTGCCGTCCCTGGGCTGTTGACCGCTGAATGTGTCAATTCCGGCGGCTTCAACTATCTGGCCATCACCACCCATCCTGATGCCGCTGGCCGCCGCGTCGGCACTATCACCGGAGATGTGATGGTCGGAACTCAGGTCCTAAAGGATTGGGGCTTGCACCTGATCGATATGAACCTGACCATGGGCAATATGCTCGATCTGGTCGGGTCTCAGAGCGCGGCCTATCTCCAGAAGGCGAAGTAGGGCCTGTGCGCCTTAAGGGGCCTTCACCGCAGGGGGCAGTTTCCAGAAGGCCGTGGCGTTGGTGTCGAAGATGGCGCGGCGCTCGGCCTCTGTGATCTTGGCGGTCATCATCCGCTGAACCCCGGCATGGACATCCTCGTAAGGATAGTCCCCAGCGAACTGAACCTTGTCGATGCCGAGCACATCAATGGCAAGACGCAGGGACGCATCGTCGGTCATGCCGCTGGTGGTGATTGCAAAATTGTCGCGGAAGTAGTCGCTGGGCAGGCGCTTAAGCCAAGGATTGGCGCCGGCGAGTGCCTGCCGCTGATAGCGATTATCGATCCGCTCTAACCAGAAGGGTAGACCCTCGCCCATGTGACCGAGCGCGACGCGAAGCTTGGGATAGCGATCAAAGGTCCCGGACATGATCAGCCGCATGGCATGGAGGGCTGTTTCGGCTGCAAAGCCCCAGGTCGCGAAATAGAGGCCATAGTCCAGATAGGGTGTGACCGAGTTGCCGCCCGGCTCTCGCGGGTGCAGATAGAGCGGCATATCTAAGGCTTCAGCCGCCTCCAAGATCGGCGCGAACTTGGCCATGTCGAGATATTCGCTGAAGGTGTGGGAATTGATCAAAAAGCCCTTCAGACCCAGCCCCTTGGCCCGTTCCAACTCCTTGGCGGCCAGATCCGGCGCTTG
>CANKPO010000051.1 GCA_947484535.1 Caulobacteraceae bacterium | reverse complement strand
GCATTGGCATAGCCATCGGCGCGCGGCACATAGGCGCCGCCAAGACCTTCGGGCGGATCGCCGCGCAGGGACACAATGTGCTTTACGCCCGAGGCCCAATATTGCCGGATCACCTCGTCCACCTCTTCGCGTGAGGCATTGACGCAGGTCAGGTGCGCGGCAGGGGACAGGCTTGTCTCATCCAAAATGCGCTTAACCGTGCGATGGGTCCGCTCACGGGTCGAGCCACCCGCCCCATAGGTCACCGAGACAAATTCGGGCTGGAGCGGGGCCAAGCGACCAATACAGGCCCAGAGGGACTCTTCCATCTCCGGCGTCTTGGGCGGGAAGAACTCAAAGCTCACCCGCACATCGCGGCTGCTGCGTTCACCGGCGCGGGCGATTGGGCCGAGGCTGTCGGTCTCGACAGATGGGGCTTGGGTCAGCGAAATAGACATTAGGAAACCTTCGAACTCTTGCTTTCAGTGGGGCTGCGTTTTGCGACCCAGATCTTTACGGTCAGGCCCTCCGACGAGGCTGAGGGCAGGGTGGTCAGGTCCGGTGCGAGCAGGCCCGCCTCCGCCATCCAACGGCCCATCTCATCATCGGAAAAGCCGAGGCGGCGATGCTGGTGGGCCTCGCGCAGGAACTCTAGCGCGTGGGGGGCAAAGTCAATGATCAAGAGCCGCCCGCCTGGGGCGACAAGCCGCCCTGCCTCGATCACCGCCGAGGCTGGGTCCGAGAGATAGTGCAGAACCTGATGGACGACGACCAGATCGGCGCTGCGGTCGGGCAGGCGGGTCGCAAAGATGTCGCCGTGACGCAGCTCGACGCCCTGAAGGCCAGCTTCAGTCACATGCAGGCGCGCGACATTGAGCATCTGCTGCGACAGGTCTAGGCCGATGGCGTCCTTGGCCTTGGGTCCCAGAAGGGCCAGCATCCGGCCAGCCCCAGTGCCCAGATCAATCATCCGTTCAAAGGGACCAGACCCCGCCGCAGAGAGAATGGCGGCCTCGACATTGGCTTCAGATACATAAAGCGAGCGGATCTCGTCCCAGCGCGCGGCATTGCGTTCAAAATAGGACTGGGCATCGGAGGACCGCTCGCCGCGCACCGCATCGAGCCGTTCGCCATCACGCTGCATGCCGAGGTCCGACGAGACGATCATGTCCAAAACCTGATCAACGAAATGGCGCATGGCCGGATCGGCGGCGACGCGGTAGAAGACCCAAGCGCCATCGGGAAACCGTTCGATTAATCCCGCATCGCTGAGCAGTTTGAGATGGCGCGAGACACGCGGCTGGCTCTGGTCCAATATCTGGCTCAGCTCCATGACGGCCAGCTCTTCATTGGCCAAAAGGGCAAGGATGCGCAGGCGCGTGGGCTCACCCGCCGCCCTCAATGCTTCAATTACCTCTTCCGATGTCATGGCGACAGCCGATCACATAAAGATATAAGGATATCTTTATGTCTTACTTTGTCGGGCTTGGCAAGGTGAGCCCGAAGGCGACAATGACCGCTGAGGATATCGGATAAAGCCCGCCTAACCGTTGCCTCTGACCGCATAGGCGGCTACATCCCTTTCAGCCCCATTTCCTCGATCGTGAAGAGCGCCCGCGCCCCATGGCACAGCAATATATTTTCCAGATGCAAGGCCTGACCAAGGCCTATCCCGGTGGCAAGAAGGTGTTCGAGAACATCTGGCTGTCCTTCTATTCCGACGCCAAGATCGGTGTGGTCGGGGTCAATGGTTCGGGTAAGTCGACCCTGCTGAAGATCATGGCCGGGATCGATAAGGAATTTAACGGCGAGGCCAAGGCCGCTGACGGCATCAAGATGGGCTATCTTGAGCAAGAACCGCATCTGGACGATAGCCTCGATGTGCGCGCTAATGTCATTGCCTGGTGCGAAGAAAAGAAGATTTTCGACCGCTATAACGAAGTCGCCATCCTGATGGGTGAGGAATATACCGACGAGCTGATGGAGGAGATGAACGCCCTTCAGGAGAAGATCGACGCGGGCGACCTCTGGGACATCGACAGCAAGATCGAAATGGCCATGGGCGCGCTGCGTTGCGCGCCCGACGAGAGCGCCGTCGATAAGCTATCGGGCGGTGAGCGTCGCCGGATCGCCTTGGCGCGCCTGCTGCTCTCCAAGCCCGACATGCTGCTGCTCGATGAGCCGACCAACCACTTGGATGCGGAATCCGTGGCCTGGTTGCAGCATCACCTCGAAAACTTCCCCGGCTGCGTCATCCTTGTGACCCACGACCGCTATTTCCTCGATCAGGTGACCAAGTGGACCCTAGAACTGGACCGCGGCAAGGGCATCCCCTACGAGGGCAACTATTCCGGCTGGCTCGAACAGAAGACCAAGCGGATCGTGCAGGAAAATAGCGAGTCGGAGGCCCGCCAACGCGCCATGACCCGCGAGCTGGAATGGGTCCGTTCTTCGGCCAAGGCCCGTCAGTCCAAGTCCAAGGCCCGCTTGGCGGCCTATGAGGAGATGGTCAATCAGCAGGAGCGCGAAAAGCAATCCTTCGCCACCATCCAGATCCCGCCAGGGCCGCGCCTTGGCAATGTGGTCATCGAGGTGACCGATCTGAAGAAGTCCTTCGGCGACCGCGTCCTGTTCGACGGCTTGACCTTCAAGCTGCCGCCGAACGGCATTGTCGGCGTGATCGGTCCGAACGGCGCGGGTAAGTCGACCCTGTTCAAGCTGATCACCGGCCAAGAGACGCCCGACACCGGCACCGTCCGTTTGGGCGAGACCGTCAAGCTGGCCTATGTCGACCAGAGCCGCGATGCGCTCGATCCCAACAAGAATGTCTGGCAAGAGGTGTCTCAGGGCCTGGACGTGCTCAAGGTCGGGGCGCGCGAAATCAATACCCGCTCCTATGTCGGCTCGTTCAATTTCCGGGGTGGTGATCAGCAAAAGAAGGTCGGTCTCCTGTCCGGCGGTGAGCGCAACCGCGTCCACCTGGCCAAGACCTTGACCACGGGCGGCAATGTCATCCTGCTCGATGAGCCGACCAACGATCTCGATATCGAAACCTTGCAGAACCTCGAAGAGGCGCTGGAGGAGTTCGCCGGATGCGCCGTGGTCATCAGCCACGACCGCTGGTTCCTAGACCGTCTGGCCACCCACATCCTTGCCTTTGAAGGCGACGGCCATGTGGAATGGTTTGAGGGCAACTTTGAAGCCTATGAGGAAGACAAGAAGCGCCGTCTGGGGGCCGACAGCCTGATCCCCAAGCGCCTCAAGTTCCAGAAGTTCGGACGCTAAAGACACCATGACCAAGCCCGTCGTCGCCCTGACCCATCCAATGCTCAAGAGTTTGGAGGGGCCGCTTTCCCACACCTATGAGGTGCTGCGGGTTTGGGAGATGGCCGATCCCCTCGATTGGGCCAAGGGTCCGGGCCAGCCGGTTCAGGCCTTGGTCGGGGCGGGCGAGCATGGCTTTGCCCGCGAATTTTACGAGCACCTAACCAACCTTGGTCTCGTGGCCTGCGTTAGTGTCGGCTACGACGCCTATGATCCGATCTTTCTGCGTGGGCGCGGGGTCGAGTTGACCCATGCCGACAGTCTCAATGCCGATGATGTCGCTGACCAAGCTGTCGGCGCAGCATTGGCCTCTTGGCGTCTGATCCTTGAGGGCGACCAGATGGTGCGTGCCGGGGGGTGGACACCATCCTATCGCGGTCCCCTTCGGCCTACCTTGCGGGGCAAGACGGCGGGGATCGTCGGCCTTGGGGCCATCGGTCTGGCCATTGCCAAACGTTTGCCCGCCTTTGGACTTGAGATCGCTTGGTGGGGGCCGCGGGCTAAGCCCGATCAGCCCTTGCGCTATGTCCCTGATCTGGTCGAGCTGGCCAAACAGTCGGACATTCTGTTTGTCGCCTGCCGGGCCGATGCGTCCAATGTCGGCCTGATCAGCCAAGAGGTGATCACCGCCCTTGGCTCGGAGGGCCTGCTGGTCAATGTGGCGCGTGGGTCGGTAGTGGATGAAACCGCCCTGATTGCCGCCCTCAAGTCCGGGGCGCTCGGCCGTGCGGCCTTGGATGTCTATGAGGTTGAACCGACCCCGGCAGCGCGTTGGGCCGACGTTCCCAACACGCTTTTGACGCCCCACACCGCCGGTCAGAGCATCGAAGGCATCCCGGCTATGATCAGCCAGACCTTCGAGAATCTGCGTCTTCATTTTGCGGGTGAGCCCCTGCTGAGCCCGGTTCCATAGTCATTGATTTTTCCTATGGGTTTTAGAAATTAAATCGATTGGCCCTTTGCCCTTGGCGGCTTTAGGGTCCAAATCTCCAATGATCTATGGACGCTCCGAGCTAGCGCCGGAAAGAGAAGGGTAGTTGAGCCTCGCCAACAGCAAGATCCTTGAAAATCTGAAGGACGTCTTCGCTGGCGAAAGCCAAGCCAACTATCGCTCCCCCTATTTCGCGCAAAAGGCTGACGTCTAAGGCTTTGGTCTAAAATTATGAATGTCGCCTGCAAAAAATGATTGGAAAGAATATGAATACCGAAGAAAAATGCCCAATGATGAAGAGAAGCGGCGGAAATGCGGTGGTTAGCGGCATCTCGAACCGTGACTGGTGGCCCAACCAGTTGAACTTAAATGTCCTTCATCACCATTCATCAAAGTCTGACCCTATGGGCGTTGACTTTGATTATGCTAATGAATTTAAGTCTCTCGACCTTGATGCGGTCGTCAAGGACCTTCACGCCCTGATGACAGATTCTCAGGATTGGTGGCCAGCTGATTACGGTCATTATGGCCCGTTCTTTGTTCGCATGGCTTGGCACGCTGCAGGCACTTATCGCATAGGCGATGGACGCGGTGGCGCAGGCATGGGGCAGCAGCGCTTTGCGCCGCTCAATAGCTGGCCTGATAATGTCAATCTCGACAAGGCGCGGCGGTTGCTCTGGCCGGTCAAGCAGAAATATGGCCGCAAGATCTCATGGGCCGACTTGATGGTGCTTACAGGAATGGTTGCAATTGATTCAATGGGTCTCAAGAGCTTTGGGTTCGGCGGCGGGCGCCCGGATGTTTGGGAGCCAGAAGAAATTTACTGGGGCTCGGAAACCGTTTGGCTTCAAAACGACCGCTACAGCGGCGATCGTCAACTTGAGCAACCATTGGCCGCTGTTCAAGTCGGCCTAATCTATGTCAATCCACAAGGCCCGGACGGCAACCCCGACCCGCTCCTTGCTGCACGCGACATTCGCGAAACGTTCGCCCGGATGGCGATGAATGATGAAGAGACCGTTGCTTTAATTGTCGGCGGGCATACCTTCGGAAAATCACACGGGGCTGCCCCTGAAGATTATAAGGGTACCGAGCCTGAAGGTGCCGCAATCGAAGAGCAGGGCTTGGGCTGGACGAGTTCGTTCGGCAGCGGCAAAGGCGTCGATACTATATCGAGCGGTTTGGAAGGCGCGTGGACCAAAAATCCGATCAAATGGGACAATAACTACCTTGAGAATCTGTTTGGCTATGAGTGGGAGCTGACTAAGAGCCCCGCCGGAGCACATCAGTGGACGCCGAAGAATGCGGATGCGCAAGGCACCGTGCCGGATGCCCATGATCCAGCTAAGCGTCATGCCCCAATGATGCACACCACCGATCTATCGATGCGTGTGGACCCAATCTACGAAAAGATATCTCGCGACTATTATGAAAATCCTGACAAGCTTGCAGATGCCTTCTCCCGGGCGTGGTTCAAGCTCATGCATCGCGATATGGGGCCGCGGGCACGCTATCTTGGCGCTCTTGTTCCTGGAGAAGAGCTGATTTGGCAGGATCCAGTTCCCGTCGCGGATTATGGTGTAATTGATGCTCAGGATATCGCGGCACTGAAGCTACAAATTATGGCGGCAGGTCTGTCAATATCACAGATGGTCACGACAGCATGGGCGTCGGCATCGACGTTCCGTGGTAGCGATAAGCGCGGTGGAGCTAATGGTGCGCGGATTCGCCTTGCGCCGCAAAAGGACTGGGAGGCCAATCAGCCCGCCGAACTGGCGCACGTTTTGGCAGCCCTTGAGGCCATCCAGAAGCAGTTCAACAGCGTGCAGTCTGGCGGTAAGAAAGTCTCGCTGGCGGACCTGATCGTGCTGGGTGGTTGTGCAGCTGTTGAAGCCGCCGCACATAATGCTGGCCATACCGTTGCGGTTCCTTTCACACCGGGACGTACAGACGCTTCGCAAGAACAAACCGATGCGCACTCTTTTGCGCCTCTCGAACCAAAGGCAGACGGTTTCCGCAATTATGTCCGAGCGGGACATCCGCTTTCGGCTGAGGAACTGCTCGTGGATCAGGCGCAGTTGTTGACGCTGACCGCACCTGAAATGACTGTTTTGGTTGGTGGATTGCGCGGATTGAAGGCCAATGTCGGTGGGGCGTCACACGGCGTATTCACCCATCGGCCAGAGACCCTGACCAACGACTTTTTTGTGAACCTGCTCGACATGAACACGACTTGGGTGCCTGCCAACGAGGCCAAGACCGTGTTTGAGGGACGTGATCGCACAACGGGTGCCGTTAAATGGTCTGGAACGCGGGTTGATTTGCTGTTCGGCTCTAACGCGCAGCTACGCGCGCTTTCGGAGGTCTATGCGTCGGCAGACGCAGAAGGTGCATTCGTCCACGACTTTGTGGCAGCGTGGAACAAAGTGATGAACCTTGATCGCTTCGACATTGTCTGATCCTTGGCCTGATCTTGGCTAAAAACGTTCGGTCACGGGCTTGCATCGCAAACCGTGACCGAACGCGGGATTAGGCGGGGCCCAATCTGTTCAATTATATCGAGCGCTTCCACAACCTGGGGCGCAGGTACCCGACCTTGGGGTTATGTCAGCCCCATGGTCTTCGAGAAGAACACCGGGCTAGGCTAAGTTGGAATGCGAGAAAATGGCCATTCTCAGCCCCGCCACACGGGCCGAACTGTCACGCGATTTTGCCTGATCCGCATCAAGGGTCAGGGCGTCTCTGGACAGGCCGGTGCCCTAGGGTTAGCCTAGGGAGTGGGTGATCGTTGATCACCTATTCAGTGTTTCAGTGAAGGACCGGCCCGGCCATGAGTGATACCCATTTTGACGTGATCATTGTTGGCGCGGGCCTGTCAGGCGTGGGCGCGGCGCGTCACCTGCAGCTCAACTGCCCGGGCAAGACCTTCGCTCTGCTCGAGGGCCGCGAGTCGATTGGCGGGACCTGGGACCTGTTCCGCTATCCGGGCATCCGGTCGGACAGTGACATGTATACGCTGGGCTATTCCTTCCGCCCTTGGAAGGAGTCTAAGGCCATCGCCGACGGCCCGTCGATCCTGAAATATGTCAAGGACACGGCCTCGGAAGCCTCCATCGATCAGCACATCCGCCTCAGCCATCAGGTCAAGCGGGCCAGCTGGTCCACCGCCGATGCGGCCTGGACGGTTGAATGCGAGGTTGGGCCAGACAAGACTGTCACCCAACTGACCTGCAATTTCCTCTTTATGTGCAGCGGCTATTACAGCTATGCGGGCGGCTATACGCCTGACTTTGCGGGCACTGAGCGCTTTGCCGGCCAGATCATCCATCCGCAAAAATGGCCGCAAGATCTCGACTATGCCGGCAAGAAGGTCGTGATCATTGGCAGTGGCGCGACGGCGGTGACTTTGGTGCCTGAGATGGCCAAGACCGCGGCCCACGTGACCATGCTACAACGCTCGCCGACCTATATTGTCGCGCGTCCGGACTATGACGCGGTCGCCGATTGGCTGCGCGCCCGTCTGCCCGCTAAGCTGGCCTATAGTTTGACCCGTTGGAAGACCGTGCTCTTGGGCATGTATTTCTTCCGCATGTGCCGTAAGGCCCCGGACCGCGTGAAGGCCCTGTTGCTTAG
>CANKPO010000050.1 GCA_947484535.1 Caulobacteraceae bacterium | reverse complement strand
GTTCACGCCGTAAGGGTTGCGGACGCTGCGACCTGGGCGGCGGTAGCGTGGCAGTCGGTGGGCAATAGTCTGTTTGGTTACAGTGTCTGGGGCTGGCTCTTGGCGCGGCATCCAGCGGCCACGATCACGCCCATGGCCCTGTTGGTTCCGGTCTTTGGCATGATCACTGCCAACCTGATGCTGGGTGAAGCCATGCCCGCTTGGAAACTGACTGCCGCTGGCCTCGTCATGCTCGGCCTGGGGATCAATGTGGCTTGGCCGCAGATCCGCAAGGGTCTGGGGCTGCCGACCTAGGCTCGCTTGCGCACAAAGACTGTGCCGGCCGAATAGCCCGCGCCAAAGCTGCAGATCAGACCCGTCTCACCCGCCTCAAAGCCTTGGTTGTGCAGATGGAAGGCGATGATCGATCCGGCAGAGGATGTGTTGGCATAGGTGTCCAGAACGATGATGTTCTCTTCGGGCGTCGGATCGCGGCCCAGAACCTTTCGGCCAATCATGTCGTTCATATTGATATTGGCCTGATGGAGCCACATGCGCTTGAGCTCTGAGCGCTCTAGGCCCAGTTCACCGGCATGGTCGATGATCATCTCGGCAACCATCGGCACTACATCCTTAAACACCTTGCGGCCCTGTTGGATGAACAGCTTGTCTGGAGCGCCAATACCCTCTGGCGCGGCATTGTTCAGGAAGCCGAAATTGTTGCGGATATTGTTGGAGAACACGGTCTTAAGGCGCGTGCCCAGAATGTCCCATCCGCCGGGTCCCGCGTGATCGGCAGCCTCGACGATCACAGCGGTGGCCACGTCGCCAAAGATGAAATGGCTGTCGCGGTCCTTAAAGTTCAGGTGACCTGAACAGACCTCTGGATTGACCATCAGCACCGCCTTGGCCGAACCTGAAGCGATGAAGTCAGCGGCGGTCTTGATGCCAAAGGTGGCCGAGGAACAGGCGACATTCATGTCAAAGCCAAACCCCTCAATGCCTAGCGCATTTTGGATCTCAACGGCCATGGCTGGATAGGCGCGCTGCATATTTGAACAGGCGCAGAGCACGGCCCCGATTTCGCTGACCGGTTTGCCCCAAGCCTCGATGGCCCGACGGGCAGCCGCGACGGCCATTTCGGCAAGGATCGAGAGCTCGTCATTGGACCGCTCGGGCAGTTGCGGCCGCATGATGGCCGGATTGATGATCCCGTCCTTGTTCATGACAAAGCGCGACTGGATGCCGGAAGCCTTTTGCACAAATTCAGGCGAGGAGGGCTGCAGCGCCTCGACCGTTCCGGCCTCGATGGCGGCGGCATGCTCGGCATTGAAATTGGCGACATAGGTGTTGAAAGTTTCCACCAGCTCGATGTTCGAGATCGAATAGGGCGGGGTAAACAGGCCAGTGGCGGCGATAACGGCTTTTTGCACGGGATAGCGATCCTTTTCGAGGCGCTGCCGGTGCTTCAACGGGGTGAAGCAGGGCCAAAGCGCGCGTCGGCACTAAGAGATTCTGTCCCCTAGATAGCATGGCGATGGATACCGTCACCAGTGGGTTGCGCTGGGTCACGCTTGACGCGGGGCACGGGGCAGTCGAGGGTTGGCAAAACAGTGGGGTGGCGTGCGTGACGTTGAAATATATCATTACCCAGTTGGTGACCCTGGCCATTGTCGGCGGGATCATGGGACTGGTCGCTTGGGTCAAGATCCCGCGTGCGACCCCGCCCTTGGACGAGCCTGAGGTTAGGCGCCGATTGGCCGAAGACTTTCCCCAGACCCCCTTGGATCAGATCTGGCTGGCGCTAGATGGTGCAGGGGCCGTTGCGAGGTCTGGTGATCTGGCCCTTTTACTGTTTCGCATGGGCGATAGCTATGTTTCGCGCAGCATGGCCTGGTCTCAAGCGCTTCAGGCTCAAGCGATCAAGGGCCGGTTCTGGTTTAGATTCAATGATTTCGCGGCCCCAAAGGCCTCCTTGGCCCTCGCGCCAAACTGGGCCATGACCGCAATGGGAGAGACGAACTAATGGCTGCCCCCTCTGTGCCGGCAATTGATCCGGTTACGCTCGCTGTCCCGTTCTTCATTCTCGCCATCGTGCTTGAGATCCTCTTGGCCCGCATGGGCAAGGTCAAGGCGGTCTATGAGGCCAAGGATACAGCGACCTCCTTGCTGATGGGGTTCGGGAGCGGCATTGCCGGGCTCTTGACCGGGGGCATTGTCTTTGCGGCGTCGGTTTGGGTCTACAAATATCGCCTGTTTGACATTCCCATGGCCGCCGCTTGGGCGTGGCTGGCGATCTTCTTGCTGGAGGACCTGACCTACTATTGGTTCCATCGTTTGAGCCATGAGCGGCGGTTCTGGTGGGCGGCGCATGTCAATCACCACACCTCGCAACACTATAATCTGGCCACGGCCCTGCGTCAGACCTGGACCGGCGGCGCGGCGGGCACATGGGCGCTTTGGTTGCCCCTATCGCTGCTCGGCTTTCCGCCCGCCATGATCGCCATCCAGAAGGGGATTAGTCTGGTCTATCAGTTCTGGATCCATACGGAGGCGGTTCGTCGGCTGCCGGTCTGGGTCGAGGCCCTGTTCAATACGCCATCGCACCACCGGGTCCATCATGCCCGCAATCCGCGCTATCTCGACAGCAACTATGCCGGGATCCTGATCATCTGGGATCGGATGTTCGGAACCTTTGTGCCAGAACTGGACGAGGAGCCCTGTCGCTATGGCGTGGTCAAGAACCTCGGTGATTTCAATATTATACGCGTGGCTTTTCACGAATGGGTTGGGATTTTTTCGGACCTTTTGACAGCCAGGTCCTTGCGTGAAGCCTTCGGCTATCTGTTTGGCGCACCGGGCTGGAGCCCTGATGGGTCGCGGCAAACCTCGACCATGCTCAAGGCCCAGTGGGCAGAAATGCAAACGGCGGAACCGGTCAAAACCGATCCCGCCGCAGCGTCTTAGATTGGAGGTCTAAGGTTTAGAACTGCTTGCGCAGGGTCACGAACATCTGACGTGGTGCGCCGACCATAAGGGTCTGGCCATCGCCGGTTGGGTCAGAGTTGCCAAAGCCTGCCGAACCGACCGTTGAGATATATTGCTCATCCAGCAGGTTGGTGACATTGCCCTGAACTTCCAAGCCGTTCAGCAGGGTGTTGTCGGACTTGAAGCGATAACCGACGGTCAGATCAAAGACGCTGACCGAAGGCACCGTGGCGTCGCCCGTATAGGTGTAGGTACGTTCGTCCGTATAGGAGCCGTTCAGGCTTCCGTACAGGGCACCGTCATCATAGGAAAGCGTGCCCTTGAGCATGTTTTCTGGTGCATCGACGATGGTCTTGCCGGAGATCTTGGCGGTGACAACGCCGGCGCCATTGCGCACGTCATCGTCGTAGGTCGACGTGTTGAACGAGTAGGAGCCCGACAGTTTCCAATCGTCGGTCAGACGATAGGTGCCCGCAAATTCCAGACCGTCCGAGGTCACGCCGCCGACATTGGTCAGAACGGTTGGGTTACCAACGATGGCCGCACCCGTTGAGGTGCCCAGGATGCGGTTGTCGAACTTGACGTGATAGAGGGCCAAGACGCCTTGGAAATTTTCGTTCCGATAGCGATAGCCGCCTTCGATGGTCTTGGAGGTTTCTGGGTTCAGCTTGGTCTTGATCGCTTCAAAACCCGCTTGGCTGGTCGAGAAGGGACCCGATGTTGCCGAAGACACAAAGGCGCGAGCATTTTCGCCGTAGGAGCCGAACACTTCGCCCATGGCACCGAGGTCATAGTTGAAACCAACCTGTGGCAGGAAGCCCTCATCGACCTTGATCGAACCGACGGCGTTGGTGCCGATCAGACGAACCGCTTCGTTCTCAACATTGATGGTCTTGAAGCCAAAATTGACCTTCAAGGCATCACTGACGCGCCATGTATCTTGCAGATACATGTTGTTGGTCTTGGTGTTGAAATTGTATTCCCACTGGGTGAAGAAGGGGCCAGATTGGAACTTCAAGCTGTCGCGTGGCTTGTCGACGCTGTTGCCGTAGAAGCGGCGGGCGTGATGGAAATCGTTATCTTCCGTCCAGATGCCGGCTTCGATGGTGTGGTCGCCAACGACATAGGTCACGTTCGCAAGAAAGCCCAAACGGTCGATATTGTACTCAGAGGTACGCTCTGCAATCGGCGCACCGCCTGGGGTTGGCACATAGGGAGTGAACCAGGTGCCCATGCCCTTATTGGTGTGGCGATAGACGGTTGCCGTGGCCGACAGGCTCTTGGTGATGTCCCAATCAGCCGTGAAGCCGCCGAGGGTGTCCTTACGCAGGCCCGACGCGTCAAAATAGACATCGTCAACGGTCGTGAACGGCGAAGGCATCGGCTTGCCGGTCTGGTAGGCGGTCGCGATCTGCTTGGCCAAGGTCCAGTTGTTCTTGATGTTGTCAATATTGTAGCCAAGACGCTTGATCATGTTCAGCGACACGTCTTGATAGTCGTTCTCGGCGCGGTCAGACACGTTCAAGAAGGTGGTGGTGGTCACAGGACCGATCGGCTGAACGAACTTGGCGTCGATCTGGGTTTGCTTTTGCTCACCGCCATAGCCCTTCCACTTTTCAGCGGTCTGGTTGGCATAGCTGATATAGCCGCGGCCACCGGTGGGCAGGTCGCCAGTCTCAACGCGCACGAAGCCGTGGAACGTGGCGTCGCTGCCGGTCGTCAGAGCGGTCAGGACGCCGAACTTGTTGGATGGGTCGATAGAGGTGAACTTCAGCGTACCGCCGAGGTTGGAGCTGGAAGCCGTTGAGAGGCTACCGGCGCCTTGGGCCAGTTCGGCACTTGCGATGTTCTCGGAGGTGATGGCGCGGCTGATGTGCAGGCCATTGTGGTTGCCGTAGGACATGTCGCCCAGTGGCACGCCATCAAGGGTGAAGCCCATTTGGTTTTGGTTGAAGCCACGAACCGAGATGCGGACGGCCCACTCATAGGAGCCGTAGGCGTCAGCAGACTGAAAGTTCACGCTTGGCAGTTGCGACAGGACCTTCAGGGGGCTGGTGCCCGGGGTCGCGACCAGAATGTCGACGGCCTGAATGGTCTGGACCTGGCGGGTTTCGCCGCGGCCATAGACGACGACTTCTTCGATGGCGGCTTCGTTGGTGGCAGCGGCGGTGGCTTCGGCCTCAGCGGCGAAGGCGGGTGCTGCACAGCACAGTGCGAGCGCGGAGGCGCTCAAGAGAAGACGTAATTGCATTTGGATATCCCCGTTAGCCCGACCGCATTGTTCGCAGTTGGATCAGGGGTACCGGTGTTCTGTGACGGTACAAGCGCACTAATGTGACGTTTTTGCTAAGAATTTTCGATCTGAACGCTCACCCCTAGATTGTTATCTTAATCTAAGAGCCGTCTCGGATGAGGGGTAGGGACAGCCCCAGCGTCGAGCGGTTTTGGAGCTGCTCGCGGCAGAAGCGGAAAAGCTCAGCGGGGCGACCACCGGTCTCTACATCATATCGTCCCAGGCCTTCGACCAAGCCCGTTCGATCCAGCACCCGACGGAAATTCTGTTTGTGCAGCTTGACGCCTGCGACGGCCTCAACCGTCCTTTGCAGTTCGGACAGGGTGAAGGTGGGGGCGGTGAGTTCGAACACGACGGGGCGATATTTCAACTTGCCGCGCAAACGGCCAAGACCGGTGGCCAGGATGCGGCGGTGATCGGAGATCATCGGTTCACCAAAGGCGGGCGATAGGGCTTGAGGTTCTGGAGCAGGCAGGCCCCAGGCGCGGTCACGGTCGCGTGCGGCCTCAGGGGCAAGTCCGGCCTCATAGAGCAGTTCATAGCGCTCCAGAACCCGCTCCTCATTCCACAGGGCACCGTCGAGGGCAAACAGGGTGCGGGCACGATCAAGGCGGCTCTCGCCCTCGTCGCCGCGGCCAGCCACAGCCCAGTTTCGTAAGGCCGGTGCAATGGCGTCATCAATGAGCAAGGGTCTGCCTTGGCGCCAATCCTCCCAAGGAAAGAAGCGGGACCAAGACGACCAGGCTGTGTCGGGTGCAGAGGTGTCAATTGCCACGGGGGTTAAGGCCAGATAGCCGACCGAGATGACCCGCGCTGCGCCAGCACCGACATCGGCCAGCGGGGCATCGCGCCCCTTATCGCCGAAGGTATAGAGCTGCTCGACATAGCCGAGGTCAAAGCGGGTCTGTTCGGTCACGAAGGCCCGAAGCGCAAGCTCGAAGGTGCGATGACCATCGGGGTCGAAGGGGCCAAAGGGCAGGCCTGCGAGGGTTGAGGCCTCTCCGGTCAGGGGATCATGAGGGCGAACGGTCAAGACCACGGCCTCGCCGTCGCGGATGGCGACGACAACGGCAGACAGGCCAATGACGATCAAGGTACTCATAGGGTTTCCCTAACCCTCACCGCGCCGATTGGCCAGAGGGGTCTATTCCGTGTGAAAGGCTGAACTGTCACTCACATAGCCAGCGGCCAGCGACAGGACCTCAAAGCGGGCCAGAAACCGTGCCTGGGCCAGGCCAGTTGGCAGGGGATCAATTACCAGATCATAGGCTGGCGGCGGCGCACCGAACAGGCTGACGGCCTCCTCTTGGGTGAAACCGGCCAACTGTACCGCTTCATAATGGGCGCTGGCGCGGTCCGATTGCTTGATCAGGGCCTTGATCTCGTCCGGAATATGGACCGGAAGGCCGAAACGAATATGGATCGCCGCCTCTAGCCGGTGCTCGAAGGTGCGGTAATTCAGCCCAAGTGCAGCCTTGAAGGGGGAGATCATGTCGCCGATCACATATTCGGCGGCATCGTGCAGGAGGGCCGCTAGGCGCCATTTGGCATCAAGGCCAGGGCGGATATGGGCGGCAATTTCTTCGACCACTACAGCGTGCTGAGCCACGGAAAAGCCATGCTCGCCTTGGGTTTGGCCATTCCAGCGCGCTACACGTGCAAGGCCATGCGCGATGTCCTCAATCTCAATATCCATAGGTGAGGGATCAAGAAGATCCAACCGGCGACCCGACAACATTCGTTGCCATGCTCGCGGACTATCGTCCTGCGTGCGGGTTTGTCGCACTGTTTTCGCCACAAAAAGGGTTCCTAACTGTAAGGTCGCTCGTCTGTGGCGATTGTTCGATGACAGATCAATAGCTAACGCGAACGGGAGATAGAGATGAACTGGGCCAGAATTATGGTGCCGTTGAGCGGCAACCCCGGCGATGAGGCAGTTCTAAAGTCAGCTGCCGTCATCGCAAAGCTATTTCAAGCCGAACTGGCCGGGGTCTATACACCCTCTGATATTGCCGACCTCATGCCTTGGATGGGCGAGGGGTTCATGGGCGGTGTGCAGGTTAGCGCAGTCGAGAGCCTGCAAGAAGCCATTCAAGAGGGCGAGCGTAAGGCGCGCGCCGCCGTCGCGGCGACGGACTATGATCATAAGGCCGTCGTCACCATTGCCTCGCCCGTCTGGCTGGGTCTATCGAGCGAAAGTCGGCTCTCGGACCTCGTGGTCTTTGATGACCATGCCGCACGCGGGCGCGGGGCCTTGGCTGAGAGCTTCCAGCAGGTGGTCGTGGATGAGCAACGCCCTGTTCTGGTTGCCCGAGCGGGCCTGACCGGGACCGGTGTCGCCGCGATTGCTTGGGACGGTGGCAAGGAGTCAACACGCGCGGTGCGCACAGCCCTGCCTTTGCTTGAGAAGGCGTCCAAGGTGGTGATCTTGGCGGCCCCCACGGTGTCTCCACGGCCCTATGATCCGGCGCGCCTCGTGGCCTTTTTGGCGGCACGTGGAGTGAAATCCGAGATCTTATCCGTGAAGGTCACGGGCGAGGTTGCGCCTCTTTTGCTGTCCGCGGCCAAATCGATTGGGGCCGAACTGATGGTCGCCGGTGCCTTCGGCCATCCACGCCTGCAAGAGTTTGTCTTCGGCGGGGCGACGCGCAGTTTCCTCCATACAGACGGGCCATCTATGTTCCTGTCGCACTAGT
>CANKPO010000049.1 GCA_947484535.1 Caulobacteraceae bacterium | reverse complement strand
TGATCACCGATGCGGCCATCGCCCAAGATGGCGCTCAGGCCAAGGCCTTCTGGGCGATCCGAGAAAACCAATCGGCAGGGCAAAAGACCGAAGGGGCGGCTTGGAAGCACGATGTCTCGGTGCCGGTCTCGCAGGTGGCCGATTTCATCGATGAGGCGACCGCGGCGGTCGAGGCCTTCCAGCCCGGCTGCCGGGTTGTGGCCTTCGGTCATGTCGGTGACGGCAATGTCCATTATGACGTCTTGGTGCCTGAGGGCGGCGACGGTGAGGCCCATGCCGCCCTGCGCGATCAAGGCTCGCAGATCGTCCACGATATTGTCGCGCGCCGCATGGGATCGATTTCGGCCGAGCACGGTCTGGGCACGATGAAATCGGCGGAGGCTCTGCGCTATAAGGCCCCGGTCGAGGTGGCGGCCCTGCGCGCGATCCGGCTAGCGCTGGACCCCAAACGGATCATGAATCCGCGTGTTCATTTCTAGTGGCTCTAACTGGCCAGAGATTCAAAGCTGGTTTTGTGCCGTTATTCGCCCTATTTGCCTTCTAACCCTGGCTCGATGAGACCGCCCATGCTGCTCGTTCTGTCCCCTGCCAAGTCGTTAGACTATACGCCGCTCGATCAGGGCGGTGCGCCTGTGCCCCTGACCACGCCGCAGCTCAAGGCCGATATTGCTGAGCTGGCCAAGGTGACCGCCAAACTGTCGCGTCAGGACCTGCGGTCCTTGATGTCGATCTCTGAAAAGCTGGCCGATCTGAATTTCGAACGCTTCAAATCCTTTGACCCGGCCTGCGAGGACGGATTGCAGGCGGCCATGGCCTTTGACGGCGATGTCTATGAGGGCCTGCAGGCCCGCACTCTGGATCGTGGCGGCTTGGATTGGGCACAGGACCATCTGCGCATCCTATCTGGCCTCTATGGCCTATTGCGGCCCTTGGACGCTCTGCAGCCCTACCGGCTTGAGATGGGGACGCGATTAAAGACCAAGCGCGGGTCTAGCCTCTATGACTTCTGGGGCGACCGGCTGGCCAAGGCCTTGAACGAGGCCGCCCATAGCCATGCCGACCAGTGCCTAATCAATCTGGCCAGTCAGGAATATTTCGGGGCCGTGGATGCCAAGGCCTTGAATCTCAAGACCATCACCTGCGCCTTCAAGGATGAGAAGGACGGCAAGCTGCGGATCTTGGGCTTCTATGCCAAGAAGGCGCGGGGCCAGATGGCGCGCTTTGCCATTGATGGCCGTGTCGACCGGGCCGAGGGCCTGAAGGACTTTACCAGCGGCGGGTACCGGTTCCAGCCGAGCCTATCCACCGCTGAGGAATGGGTCTTTACCCGCAAGCAGCCCTAAGCGGGCCCTAGCCTAATGGCTCGTACGGGCCTATGCTGCGCTGCAACATAAGCTTGGAGCGATGGTCATGGCCTATAATCTCTCATTGGCGGGGCAGGTTGCCATCGTCACCGGCTCGACGAGCGGCATTGGTTTGGCCATGGCCGATGCCTTGGCCGAGCAGGGGGCCAAGGTGGTGATCAATGGTCTGGGCGATCCCGCCGCCATTGAAGCCACCCGCGCC
Organism: Caulobacteraceae bacterium; assembly: GCA_947484535.1. Classification (GTDB taxonomy): domain Bacteria; phylum Pseudomonadota; class Alphaproteobacteria; order Caulobacterales; family Caulobacteraceae; genus CAISGS01. The sequence goes on along the minus strand of CANKPO010000049.1, from coordinate 6,479 downwards.
GCGCTTGAAGCCCGCCATGGCACCGCCGTCGCCTATCATCCGGCCGATATGACCAAGCCTGACGAGATCGCGGCCATGGTCGCCTTTGCCAAGGACCAGTTCGGGCGGCTGGACATTCTGGTCAATAATGCCGGTATCCAGCATGTCTCGCCGATTGAAGACTTTCCCATCGCCAAGTGGGATCAGATCATCGCCATCAACCTGACCAGCGTCTTCCATGCCATCCGCGCGGCTGTGCCGATCATGAAGGCGCAAGGTCGCGGGCGGATCATCAACATTGCCTCAGCCCACGCGCTGGTCGCCTCGCCCTTCAAGGGGGCCTATGTCGCGGCCAAACATGGCGTGCTGGGCCTGACCAAGACAGTGGCCTTGGAAGGGGCGACCTTTGGCATTACCTGCAACGCCATCTGCCCGGGTTATGTGAAGACCCCGCTCGTCGAGGCCCAGATCGCCGATCAGGCCAAGGCACGCGGCATTAGCGAAGAGCAGGTCATGCGCGACGTGATCCTCGCCGCACAGCCAACAAAGAAATTCGTCCAATTTAGCGAACTGGCCGGAATGCTGCTCTATCTGGCCAGCGACCTTGGTGCCTCGGTCAATGGCGCGGGCCTGTCCATCGATGGGGGTTGGACGGCGCAGTAGGGGAAAAGAAACAAGGCCCCCTTCGCCGCTTCGCGCCACTTCCCCCAGAGGGGGAAGATCCAGAAAAGCAAATCTTCCCCCTCTGGGGGAGGTACCCGCGTCGCGGGGGTAGGGGGTTAGATCCCCACTCTCTCCTTCGCGGGGAGCGCGGGATGTGGGGGCCTTTTCCCGCGTCATTGCGAGGCGCATCGCGCCGAAGCAACCGAGGGGAACATCCGCTCAGGATCGCGTCAGTCAACTGGGTTACTTCGCTTCGCTCGCAATGACGCGAGTATAACAAGTAAGGCCCTCGCCCCCTTGATCTTCCGCGCACAGGCCCTGACAATGGTCGTCAAACAAACAACAAACGATCAGGAGACGTCCCGTGAGCTACAAACCCTTTGATCTGACCGGCAAGGTCGCACTCGTTACCGGCGGCAATCGCGGCATTGGTCTGGGTATGGCCGAAGCCATGGCTCAGGCAGGCGCGGATATTGTCATCTGGGGCACCAACGCCGAGCGCAATATCGAGGCCGAGGGCAAGCTGTTGAAGTACGGCGTACGGGTGATGGCTCAGACCGTCGATGTCTCTGACGAGCATGCGGTGGTTCAGGGGATGAATGAGGCGGTTGAGGCCATGGGCACGGTCCATTCGGTCTTTGCCAATGCTGGTGTCGGCTACCGCTCCAACTCCTTCATCGAGATGACCACCGAGACCTATCGCAAGACCTTGGCGGTCAATCTGGACGGCGTGTTCTGGACCTTCCGTGAGGCCTGCAAGCATATGGTCGCCCGTGCCAAGGCCGGTGACCCGGGCGGTTCTATCGTCGGCATCGCCTCTCTCGCCGCCATTTCCGGCCCTGCACGCAATCAGGCCTATGCGGCGACTAAGGGCGGCGTTGTCTCGATGATGAAGTCCGTGGCCGTGGAACATGCCCGCTATGGCATCCGCGCCAACGCCATCCTGCCCGGCTGGATCGCCACCGACATGACTGCAGCCAATCAAGACAATCCGGTCTTCACTGAAAAGGTCATCAGCCGGGTCCCGTCGCGTCGTTGGGGCCAGCCCGAAGATTTTGGCGGTATTGCGGTCTATCTGACCTCGGACGCTTCCAGCTACCATTCGGGCGACAGCTTCCTGATCGACGGCGCCTATGCGATTTTCTAGGCATGTGACGCGGGGTCAGGCTTGCGCTTGGGCGCAAGCGGGGGCTTCCTAGGGGAAAGTTTGCAACAGAACATTCTAAGAGGAAACTCCCATGGCCCTGCGTACCTCCCTTTGCGATCTGCTGGATATTGAACACCCCATCATGCTGGCTGGGATGGGCGGGGTTTCCTATGCGGAACTGGCGGCCGCCGTGTCCAATGCGGGCGGCTATGGCGTGCTGGGCATGGCCGGGACAACGCCAGAATTTATCGCCGAGCAGATGCAGGAGGTTCGCCGCCTGACCGACAAGCCCTTCGGCGTCGACCTCTTGGCCGCCTCGCCTGAGTCTCTGACCGCGTCGGTGGATGTGATCATCAAGGGCGGGGCCAGTTCCTTTATCGCCGGTTTGGGCATACCCATGCCAATCCTGCAGCAACTGCATGAGGCGGGCCTCAAGGTCATGGTCGTCTGCGGCGCGGTCAAACATGCCATCAAGGCCGAGCAGGCAGGCTGCGACGCTGTCATCTGTCAGGGCGGCGAGGGCGGGGGCCATACCGGTCTGGTCGGCACCTTGCCTCTGGTCGCTCAGGCCGTCGATGCGGTGAAGATCCCCGTCGTGGCCGCTGGCGGTCTCTATGATGGTCGCGGCCTGGCCGCAGCCCTAACCCTTGGCGCGCAAGGCGTCTGGATGGGTACCCGTTTCATCGCCTCTGCCGAAGCCCATGCCGGTCAGCTCTATAAGGACGCCGTCACCGCCGCCACTGATGACGACACAATCCGTACCCGCTGCTATTCCGGCAAGCCTATGCGCGTGCAGAAAAATAGCTATGTCGCAGGCTGGGAAGCGCGCCCCGAAGAGATCCAAGCCTTTCCGATGCAGGCCATGGTCTCGGTCAAGGCCAATGCCATGGGCGGTATTGGCGGACAGATCGACGGGCTCGACCCCGACAAGTCCTGCTTTGCCATGGGCCAATCGGCTGGCGGCATCCACGATGTCCTGCCCGCCGCGCAGATCGTCAAGAACATACTCGATGAGGCTCACAAGGCCATCCGCCGCGCTGCCGATATCGACGCGGGCTAGGGCTGTGCGATTTACAAATTACTTTAACGGGTAGTCTAGATTTCAGTTCGAACTTCGATAAGGTCCATTTGTGGGGCTTTAGGAGAATTGAAATGGGATTTATATTTCCGGTCGTGTTGCTGATACTCGCCATGGTTATTGCGGTCAGCACGATCAAGGTCGTGCCTCAAGGTCGGGAATATACGGTCGAACGTCTGGGGCGATATACGCGAACCCTAAAGCCGGGCCTGTCGATTTTGCTGCCCTTTATCGAGACGGTTGGCCGCCGGTTAAACGTCACAGAACAGGTTCTGGATGTTCCGCGTCAAGAGGTGATCACTAAGGACAATGTCACGGTTCAGGTCGATGGCATTGTTTTCATTCAGATTATGGACCCTGCTCAAGCCGCCTATCGGGTCGATAATCTGATCTATGCCATTGGTCAGTTGGCCATGACCAATCTGCGCACGGTGGTGGGCTCGATGGATCTGGATGAGGTTCTATCTCAGCGCGACGCGATCAATACGCGGCTCTTGATCACGATTGATGAGGCGACCCACCCTTGGGGCGTCAAGGTCACGCGTATCGAAATCAAGGACCTTGCCCCGCCGCCAGACATTACCAACGCCATGGCGCGCCAGATGAAGGCCGAACGGGAGCGCCGGGCCTCGATCACGGAAGCTGAGGGTGAACGCGCAGCGGCCATCCTTCGCGCGGAAGGCGCCAAGCAGGCCGCCATCCTTGAGGCAGAGGGTCGCAGAGAAGCCGCCTATCGTGACGCCGAAGCGCGCGAGCGCGGCGCAGAGGCAGAGGCCAAGGCCACAGACTCTGTGTCCAAGGCCATTGCCCAGGGCGATGTTCGGGCGATCAACTATTTCGTGGCTCAGAAATATGTCGAGGCCTTCGGTAAGCTGGCCTCGTCACCCAATCAGAAGACCGTGATCATTCCGGCCGATATGAGCTCTCTGGTCGGGTCCTTGGCGGGCGTGGCTGAATTGCTGACAGGTACCAAGCCAACCGGGCCGACACCGCGTTCGGGTTCATCTGTTCCAACCACCGAGTAGGGCCATGGCGGTTCTGGCAAGTTTTGATTTCAGTCATCCGGTCTGGCTGTGGCTGGCCTTGGCAGCCTTGGTTTTGGCTATTGAGGTCGTCACAGGAACGGGTTGGCTGCTGTGGCCGTCGGTTTCGGCGATGGTTACGGGCGGTATTGCAGCCTTGAATCCGCCCTTTGGCTGGCCCGGTCAGATCGTGGTCTTTGCGGTTCTAACCATTGCCTCGACCTTGGCCTCGCGCCGGTTTCTGCCGCCGCCCTCGACCGAGGGGCCGGATGTTAATGATCAATCCACGCGCTTGATCGGTACGGTAGGCACGGCGGTGGATGATTTTGTCGCCGGTCATGGGCGGGTACTGGTCGGCGGGGCTGAGTGGGTCGCGCAGTCCGCAGGCGAGTCGCCCTTGATCAGGGGTACAAGGGTAACGGTTGAGGCCGTTGAGGGCGGCAGTCGCTTGACCGTGAGGCCTATCTCTTAGGGCTCATCTCATCCGTTAACGGTTCTGGTCCAGCCAGAGCCTAAGCTGTTTTAGGAAGGGCAGGGCGGCTTTGAAGTCGTCTTCCCCGATGGCGCCGCGCACCTCCTCCATGAGAGGGCGCAGGCGCTTGAGGCATTGCTGGTGCTCAGCGCCGCCGCCGTCTGAGAGGCTAACCCATTTGCGGCGCCCGTCATCGGGATCGTTGGTGACGGCGATCAGGCCTTGCCCCTCAAGCTTTTGCAGCAGGTTGGTCACGGCGCCCTTGGTCAGGTGCGGGGCTTCAGCAAGCTGAGCCGGGCTCATTGGCTCGCCCTGACGCGAAAGATGGTTGAGGATCCCGAATTGGGCGGAGGATAGGCCTTGGGGCAGGGCCCGCTCGAGCCGACTGCGGGCCAATTGATCGATCAGGCTGATCTCGTGGAACAGCTCAACATCGGGTCGGTCCTTGATCTGATTTGTCGCAGCCATCGGTTCGTCCTAATAGTTTATGTCTAAACTATTAGGTGGTTTAATATTAAACAAGTCAAGCCCTCGGACCCTAACGTCCCGCCAGACTGTTCAGCATCCCTTGCCGGGCCAAGCCGTCGGCCCGTTCGTTGAGGGGGTCGCCATTGTGGCCCTTGACCCAGCGCCAGTCGACATCATGGCGCAGGCGGGCCTCATCGAGCCGTCGCCACAGGTCAGCATTCTTGACGGCGCCCTTGCTCTGGGTGCGCCAACCGCGCGCTTTCCATAGGGATAGCCAGGTGGCGATGCCGGTGCGGACATATTGGCTGTCGGTATAGAGCACGATCTTGCAAGGACGGGTCAGGGCCTCCAGCGCTTGGATCGCGCCCATCAGCTCCATGCGATTGTTGGTGGTGTCGGGCTCGCCGCCGCACAGTTCCTTTTCATGACCGCCATAGATCAGGATCGCGCCCCAGCCGCCCGGGCCGGGATTTCCTCGGCAGGCCCCGTCCGTATAGATCAGGACCTCGATGGTCACGCCTCGTCCCCGAACAGGATCAGGCCTTGCCCGCCAAGGGCTGCGGCCCGGTGAACGGCCAGCTTGCGTTCATATTCCAGCGGGTCCTTGGGCTTGACCAAGGCCCCTTCGGGCGTCGAGCCCCAATCGTTCAGGCGGGTCAGGAAGAAGCGCATGGCCGCGCCCCAGGCCAGAACGGGCAGGGCTTGGCGTTCCTGCGGCGACAGGGGGCGGATATGCTCATAACCACTGACAAGGGCGCGGCCAGCCGTGACGTTGAAAGCGCCGTCGGCCTCAAAGCACCAAGCATTCAGACAGATGGCCAGATCATAGGCCAGCGCGTCATCACAGGCGAAATAGAAGTCGATGGCGGCGGCGAACTGGTCCCCCTTGAAGAAGACATTGTCCGGGAAGAGGTCGGCATGGATCGTGCCGACCGGAAGGTCGCCGGGCCATGCCTTGGCCAGATGGGCCAGATCGTCGGTGATGGTGGCGGCCAGACCGGGTTTGAGCTCTTCAGCCGCCCCTGTCAGCCCTTCAAACATCGGCGCCCAAGAGGGCTGGCCCAAGGCATTGACCCGGCGACCGGGATAGCCCTGCGCCGCCAGATGGAGCCTCGCCAGTCCTTCGCCCGCCTGGCGACAGTGCTTAGCCTCTGGACGGCGAACCGACAGGCCAGGCAGGAAGGCGACGATGGCGGCGGGCTTGCCGCGCACATGTTTGAGCGTGCGGCCCTGACGATCAGCCACAGGGGCGGCGCTGGGATAGTCGTGATCGGCCAGCCAGCGCATTAGGCCCAGGAAATAGGGCAGTTCCGCCTCGCGCATCCGCCGCTCATAGACGGTCAGAATATAGCGGCCGGTCTCGGTCTCGAGCAGGAAGTTCGAATTTTCCACCCCTTCAGCAATGCCCTTGAAGGCCATGGGCTTGCCAAGGTCATAGTCCGCCAAAAAGGCGTCCAGTTCCGCGTCGGTGATGTCTGTGTATACGGCCATGGCACTTGATCGGTGACGAAGGCCTCGCGGTCAAGCTTAGGCCGGATCAAAATTTTCCGACAGGATGCGCGGCAGCTTAAAGGTCACGGTCTCTCGGACGGGGTCCACCTCTTCAATCGTGATCTGGAACCGCTGAGCCAGCGTGTCGATCAGGGCCTC
>CANKPO010000048.1 GCA_947484535.1 Caulobacteraceae bacterium | reverse complement strand
CGCCCCCTCCTCTTTCGTGTGATCCCATGACCAAAGCCGCAACCCTGACCCCGACCGATGCTGCCGCTGCAGCGCCATCCCGTGCCATGACCGGCGCAGAAATGGTCGTCCGCGCCCTTGTCGATCAAGGCGTAGACACCCTGTTCGGCTATCCGGGCGGCGCGATCTTGCCGATCTATGACGCGCTGTTCCACGAGCCGCGGCTGCAGCATGTTCTGGTCCGTCACGAACAGGGCGCAACCCATGCCGCCGAAGGCTATGCGCGCTCGTCGGGCAAGGCGGGCGTGGTTCTGGTCACATCGGGTCCGGGCGCGACCAATGCAGTGACCGGCATTGTCGACGCCCTGATGGACTCCATCCCCTTGGTGGTCATTACCGGGCAGGTTCCAACCCATCTGATCGGGTCTGACGCCTTCCAAGAGTGCGACACGGTCGGCATTACCCGCTCCTGCACCAAGCATAACTATCTGGTGAAGCGCACGGCGGACCTGCCGCGGATCCTGCACGAGGCCTTCCACATCGCCACCAGCGGCCGCCCCGGCCCTGTGGTCATCGACATCCCCAAAGATGTTCAGTTCGGCACCGCCGACTATTATGGTCCGGACGAGGTGGCCTTTAGCCATGCCTACAACCCCCAGACCAAGGGCGACGAGCAACGTATTGCCGATGCGGTCGAACTGATCGCCAAGGCCAAGAGGCCGGTCTTCTATACGGGCGGCGGCGTGATCAATTCGGGACCCGAGGCCAGCGAACTGTTGCGCGAGCTTGTGGCCCTGACCGGCGCGCCCATCACCTCGACCCTGATGGGCCTAGGCTCCTTCCCCGCCGCTGACCCTCAGTGGCTGGGTATGTTGGGTATGCACGGCACCTTTGAAGCCAACAATGCCATGCATGATTGCGATGTGATGATCGCGCTCGGCTCACGCTTTGATGACCGGGTGACCGGGCGCCTCGATGCCTTCTCGCCGAGCTCGAAAAAGATTCACGTCGATATTGACCCCTCCTCGATCAACAAGACCGTCCGCGTCGATATTGGCATTGTCGGTGACGTTGGCTCGGTCATGCGCGACATGATCGCCATGTGGAAAGCCAAGGGTTACACGCCCAATGCTGAGGCGCAGTCCAGCTGGTGGGACCAGATCAAGGCCTGGCGCGCGCGCGATTGCTTGGCCTATCGCCCCTCGGACAATGAGATCAAACCGCAATATGCTATTGAGCGGCTCTATGCCCTGACCAAGGACCGGGATGCCTATATCACCACCGAGGTCGGCCAGCACCAGATGTGGGCCGCGCAATATTACCGCTTTGAAGAGCCCAATCGCTGGATGACCTCTGGGGGTTTGGGCACCATGGGCTACGGCCTGCCCGCCGCCGTGGGCGTGCAACTGGCCCATCCGGGCGCGCTGGTCATCGACATTGCTGGTGAAGCCTCGATCCAGATGACCATGCAGGAGATCTCGACGGCCATTCAGTACCGGCTGCCGATCAAGATCTTCATCCTCAACAATGAATGGATGGGCATGGTGCGCCAGTGGCAGCAACTGCTGCATGGCGAGCGCTACAGCCAGTCCTATTCGGAAAGCCTGCCCGATTTCGTCAAGCTGGCCGAAGCCTACGGCGCCGTCGGTATCCGCGCCTCGACGCCGCAGGAATTGGACGCCAAGATTATCGAGATGATTGACAGCCCCCACCCTGTCATCTTCGATTGCCGCGTGAGCAAGCTGGAAAACTGCTTCCCCATGATCCCCTCGGGAAAGGCCCATAATGAAATGATCTTGGCCGATATGGGCGTGGATATGAACACCGCCATCGACGCCAAGGGGCGGGGACTGGTCTAGTCCTTCACCCATCCTCATCCTGAGCCTGTCGAAGGACGAGGGTGGGGGCACCACAAGACCGAAATGATCTGCTTCCCTTGTCCCGTTGGATTAGGGGGCCGCACCGAACGGAAATGAGACCCTGAAATGCCTGCTGACCAACCCGGCTCCGCCTATTTTCTCGATCATCTGGATGTCGCCGAGCAGCGCGCCACCTTTGCGGTGATCGTCGCCAATGAGCCCGGTGTACTGCATCGGGTGGTCGGCCTGTTCGCAGCCCGGGGCTATAATATTGAGAGCCTGACGGTCGCGGAAACTGATCGCCGGGCCCACACCTCGCGCATCACCATCGTCACGTCCGGCACGGTCGAGACCCTCGCCCAGATCCGCGCCCAGCTCGAAAAGATGGTCGCGACCTTGGAAGTGCAGGATGTCAGCCGTGATCCCCTCGGTGTTGAGCGCGAATTGGCACTGGTCAAGGTCAGCGGCCGGGGCACGGAACGGGTTGAGGCCCTGCGCGTCTCTGAAATCTTCCGGGCCAAGGTGGTCGATACCACCCATGAGAGCTTCATCTTCGAAGTCACCGGCGACTCCGGTAAGATCGACAAGTTCATCGAGCTGATGCGGCCGCTGGGTCTGGTCGAAGTGTCGCGCACGGGGGTCCTATCGATCACCCGTGGCAGCGAGGCCATGTAATCGACCCTCTCGGCCCTCAAGCGTGAGCACGACAATGACGGCAATGACCTTCAGCACCCTGCCCCTGACCCTTCTGGCGCGCGGCAAGGTGCGCGACGTCTATGAGGTCGATGCCGAGCGGCTGCTGCTGGTCGCGTCAGATCGGATCAGCGCCTTTGACGTGGTGATGGATGAACCTGTGCCCTTCAAGGGGCTGGTCCTAACCCAGCTCAGCGCCTGGTGGTTTGCCCAGCTGGCCAGCGTTACCCGTCACCATCTGATCAGCGCCGATACGGACGAGATCATCGCTGCCCTGCCCGCTCTGGCACCCCATCGCGCGGCCATCCTCGGCCGGACCATGCTGTGCAAACGCGCCAAGGTCGTGCCCTTCGAATGTGTCATGCGCGGCTATATTTCAGGCTCAGCTTGGAAAGATTACAAGGCCACCGGCACGCTGGCCGGCGAGGCCCTGCCCACGGGCCTGCGCGAAAGCGACAGGCTCGACCCGGCCCTCTTCAGCCCCGCCACCAAGGCCGAAAGCGGTCATGATGAGAATATCGGCGTTGAGGACCTGCGCGCCCGTCTTGGCAGCGATCTGGCGGGCAAGCTGGAGGCCCTCAGCCGCACAGTCTATGAGTTCGGCCGCGCCAAGGCCGAGGAACGCGGCATCATCATCGCCGATACCAAGTTCGAATTTGGCCAGGATGCCGAGGGCGGTCTGTGGCTGATCGACGAGGTCATGACGCCGGACAGCTCACGCTTCTGGCCCGCCGATCACTATCAGCCAGGCCAAGGCCAGCCCAGCTTCGATAAGCAGCCCCTGCGCGACTATCTCGACGTTGAACGGGCCGCAGGGCGCTGGAATGGCGAGGCCCCGCCACCGCCCCTGCCTGACGCCGTGATCACCGCCACCAGCCAGCGCTACCTCGCCGTCTATGAATTACTCACCGGCAAGGCGCTGGATCTCAAAGCCTTTCAGTGACCCCCTTCCGCTGAGGCGGTTTCGCGCCTATATTGAACCTGTTCGGCGACGGTCGGACTATGGAGATAAAGGCGCGTGCAATAAACGGACTGGACCCGGGTGCGATTCCCGGCGGCTCCACCAATTCCTACCCCGTGTATCGACGGGCTGTTTGGGGCCGATCAGCATCGACAGACGTGTAAAGACGTTAGTGCTTTCTCTCGGGTGGGCTCACCGGTATCGGGCCTTAATCTAAATGCGAACGATAACTTCGCTCAAGAGATCCGTCTCGCTGCGTAATGCGGTGCCACGAATTTCGACCTAAAGCCCTAACGTCTTAGCAGCGTTAGGCGAGGCCCGAGGGGAGCCTGGCAACAGCAATCCCCTCACCTCCTCCCCCCCTCACTTGATATCAAATCCGCGTTCGCGGAAGAGAAAACAAGGCCCTCACCCATATTGATATTAAAACAAGGCCCCCTTCGGCGCTGCGCGCCACTTCCCCCAGAGGGGCAAGATCATCGATGCACAAATCTTCCCCCTCTGGGGGAAGTACCCGCGCAGCGGGGGTAGGGGGTTCTGTGCCTAGACCGGCTCGGCGTGGGACAGCCAGCCCTTTTCGGCGCGCCAGTTGGGCGACAATCCGTCAAAGCGGCTGAGCTTGAGCAGTTCCAGATCCGCAAATGAACATTTGCCGTCCATGACCAGATCACGCACCGCATGGCCGCTGGCAGGCGAAAGACCAAAGCCGACGCTGGACATGGTGATCAGGGTCACATTGTCGATCCGGTCGATGACCGGACGGCCATCGGGTGTGTTCTCGATCACCCCGGCCCAACTGCGGATCACCCGCAGGTTCCCAGCCTTGCTGAACAGGCCCAACAAACGCTTGGTCAGGTTGCGCACCAGCGGCGAGCCGGGCCGCACCGACGGTCCCATCGGCCCCACATCCAGCCACTCATGAGGGCCGCCGCCATAGGCAAGGTTGCCGCGCTTGGTCTGGCGGCCATAGAGGCCGTTGCCGTCCACCGCGCCAATGGCCATCATCGGCGCAGGCTCGGTGACAATCATCTCTGCCCGCGCCGAGGCGATGGGCAGGTTGATCCCCACACCCGCCAGCAGGGTCGCGCTCTGCGGACCGGCCGCGACAACGACGCTATCACAGCCCAAGATGCCGTCCTTGGTCTCGACGCCCGTGACCTTGCCGCGTTCATGCACGAGGCGCAGGACCGGCGTGTGCTGTTGGATACGCCCGCCCAGATCCTGCAGGGCCCAAGCATAGGCCTGCACCGTGCGCTGGGGATTGGCCTGACCGGCGATGGTCAGATGGACGCCGCCCAGAATATTGTCACCGCTCATCGGGACCCGCTCGCGGATCTCCTGAAGGTCGATCTCGTGGGCTGGCGAGCCGTTCTCGCAGAAGGTCTCGGCCATATAGCGGTAATGCTTGAGCTGGCCCTCGGTCGTGGCCAGAACCAGCTTGCCGCGCTGATATTCGGTCGAATAGCCGAGCATCTCGTCCATCATCGGCCACAGGCGCTGCTCTTCGGCGAAAAGCGGGCTTTGGAAGTGCGAGGCCCCGCCGCCATTGCGGCCCGAGGCTTCCCAACCGACAATGCCCTTGTCCAACACCAAGACATCAACGCCCGACCGCGCCAGCCACCAGGCTGCGCTCAGGCCACTGACACCCCCACCAACAACAATGACTGTTGCGCCCTTTTGCGTGCTCATGATCGGTCGGTCCTAGATGTGCTGGCTGTCGGTGAGCATTTCGAGGTGCATGGCCTCACGCTCGGTGCCGATGTCGTTATAGGGGACCCATTGGCTGGCAATGCCGAACCAGACATCCCAGTTGGCGGTCATGTCATAGGGCTCGTCATGGGCCGCCAGCACGCTCATGGGCAGGGGCCGGATGGGCGCGCGATAGCCCGCGAGCGGCACCTTGGCCACCGGCACACCGGACGACTGGGCCAGGATCAGGGCCACCTGCTCGCGGCAGCGCCTCGCTTGGCACTGGCCCATACAGGCGCGGGTCAGGCGCTTGAACTGGTCCTGATTGAGCGGGCCATCGGCGGCCAAGGTCTTGATGTCGCGCTTGGCGGCGACCTCGGAGGGCGGGCCTAGATAGCGGGGCTGGCGCACGGCGGTCAGGTCGCCGCGCGTGACCTCTTCGCACTGGCAAACCACGATGGAATCGTCACCGACCTTCATCAGGGCGGCCATCCAATCGGCGTGATAGGCGTGGGCATCGAGACTGGTCGCGGCGGCGGGGGCCTCATCGGCTAGGGGTTGGCCCGCGATGGCCGCGAGCGCCAGAGCGGCAGCAGCCTCGCCATGGGCGGCGGCATCGACGGTGCTGAGCCCGGCGCAATCTCCGGCCACAAGAACATTGGCCAGGCCCGTGCTGACCAGTCCAGTCCGCTGAGGCACATGGCCACCAAGGTCGGTACGGACCGACAGCTTGCCGCCCAGAACATTGAACAGCTCAATGGCCGGAACCAGACCGATGGCCTGACAGAGGGTGTCGCAGGTGAAGGTGCGGCTATCGCCCCCCGCCACCGGCACCACCGTCGCGCGCTCGACCCCATCGGCGCCGCCGCTGGCCGAGACGATCACATGGCCGTTCAAGATCTCAATGCCGTGGCCGCGCACCTTGGCGGCGAGGGCGGCGTCACCCTGCACCTGATCACGCACCTCGATCAGGGCGGCGACCTTCAATCCGGCCTCGACCACCATGATAGCGGTATTCAGGGCCAGATCGCCCGACCCCAAGATCAGGACTTCGTTTCCGGCAAAGGCGTCATAGCGGTGCATCAGGGCATGGAGGCCATTGGCCCCCATGACGCCGGGTTGGTCCCAGCCTTGGAAGGACAGGCTCAGGTCCCGCGACCCGGTGGCCAAGATTAGTTGCTTGTAGGCCACCATCCAAGAGCACTCTTCGTCGGCAAGGCCCACGGCGGCTTCGGGCATGGCCGCGATGCCGGGGCCATTCTGGAACGCACCCCACGCATAGACCCCCAAGGCGACCTCGACACCGGCCTCGAAGGCGGCTTCGAGCAGCGGATCAGAGGCAAAGATCTGCTCGATCATGCGGGCCTTATTGTCGACGGCGCGGGTCATGCGCCCACCGAAATAGAGCGGTGTGTCCAAGCCCATCAAGGACGAAGAGACAGGATTTTCATCGATCAGCAGGACGCTGGCCCCGCCCTTGGCCGCAGCGATGGCGGCTGCGACCCCGGAAGGCCCCGCCCCGATCACCACGACATCGGCCTTTTGAGACGCCGAGGGGAAGCGGTTTGTGATCGAATAGCGATCGACCAGTTTGGCGTCGGTCATACGGCCTCCAGAGCCTGAGAAAGATCTGCGATCAGATCATCAATATGTTCAAGGCCCACCGAAATACGGATGGTGCCGTCATCAATCCCCACCTCTTCGCGCTGGGCCTGGGGCACAGCATAGTGGGTGGTGGTCGCCGAATGGCAGATCAGGGTCTCGGCCCCGCCAAGGCTGACGGCCATCTTGGCCAGCCGCACCCTGTCGAGCATGCGGAAGGCCTCGGCCTCGCCGCCCTTGATCTTGAACGAGAAGGTCGAACCGGCCCCCTTGCACTGACGCTCATAGACGACGCGGGCGGGCGAGCCCTCGGGCAGGAAGCCTAAGTAGGTCACAGCGCGGACCTTGGGATGGTCGGCCAAGAACCGGGCAATGGCAGCAGCGTTGGAACAGGACCGCTCGGTGCGCAGGGACAGGGTCTCTAGCGAGCGCAGCATCAACCAGCTTGTATGGGGATCAAGGTGACAGCCAAAGGTCGTGCGCCGCTGTTTCAAGCGCCGCACCAAGGCGGCATCGCCACTGACCGACCCGGCCAAAAGATCGCTATGACCCCCGCAATATTTGGTCAGGGACGTCATGGTCAGGTCAGCGCCATGCTTGAGCGGTGACTGCAGCAGGGGACCTAGGAAGGTGTTGTCCACGACCACGAGGGGCCGAAGTCCGGTCTTGGCACCGACCTCATCGGCAATGGCCCGGATCATGGAGATGTCTGCCGTCGCCGCCGTCGGATTGGCGGGGCTTTCGATCATCATCACCGTCAAGGGGCCAGCCTTGAGGGCCAGGTCGACAGCGGCCTGCACATTGGCCCGGTCCACCGCATCGGTGATGCCGAAGGGCTTGATGCCATAGTCGGTCAGATGGCCGTTCATCAGCCCATCGGTGCCGCTATAGATCGGGCGGCTATAGACCATGCTGTCGCCGGGACGCAGCAGGGTCATCAGGGTTGTGCTCAGCGCCGCCATACCGCTTGAAAAGGCCGCGCAATCTTCGGCACCATCCAGCACCGCCAACCGCTTTTCCACCATGTCCAGATTGGGATGGTTGAGGCGCGAATAGATATAGGCCCCGGCAGGCTCACCATCGACCGGACCATTGAAGAACACCCGATGGGCATCCTTGGCGATCTGGGCGCTGGGATAGACAAAGGTCGAGGTCAAAAACAGCGGCGGCTTGGCCGAGCCCTGATGCTGAGCCGGGTCATAGCCATAGCCAATGGCCAAGGTTTCGAGATGCAGACCCGTGGGATCAGTGGTCATGGGATCGGTTCCGCCCGTCAGCTCTTTGCGTCGATATAGGCCTTAGCCTTAGCGCAATACCAGTCGATGATCCGCAACACCAAAATTTCGGCCTCAGGCGAATAGGG
>CANKPO010000047.1 GCA_947484535.1 Caulobacteraceae bacterium | reverse complement strand
TCGGTGGGCGTGAGATGAAGCCTCGGCAACTGTTTTTCGAAAATGCCTCGGTCTGGCCAAATGACATCGAAATTGTCGAGACCATCGAGGCCGCCAATAGCATAGTCCGAGTAACGCCCGATCCCTTTGACATATTCGCGAACCATATAGCCGGTTGGGGACAGGGCATGTATCCCTTTGCCTCTGAAACCTATAGGTCCCACCCTTTGCGTCTGTGGCGCGGCGCGAATGTTCGCACCCTAGGACGTCGAGGGGGGCTGATCTTTGACGATGGCACCTTTGACCGCTCCAGCACCCAGTGGATTTCCACCGACCTTCGCGCACCGATCTTGGATTGGAACGACGGCAATCTGGTCGTTTCTCGTGCCGCAGAGCGCGATATTACTGAGCCTTGTTTCTTGGGCTTTAACAGTGGCCATACCAACTATGCCCACTGGCTGACCGATAATCTGATCTACCTCTATGTCTATGTCACCAAGATGAAGCCGCTGGGCATAAAGATTGTCTTGCCGGATTCCTTGCTCGGCTTTGCCAAGGAAACGGTTGAGATTTTGGGTATCGAGGCGGCCGACATCATTGTCGCGGGCGATGAGGTTCTGGCCTTCGACGATCTACATTTCATGGACACGATCTATTTTGGCGAAATCCCGCAGATCTTCAAAGACGCGGTACACTATCTCAAAGCCAATGCCCTCAAGGGTCAGCCCGCGCCGTCTGTCGATCAATCGGTCTATATCTCGCGCCGAGATGCTGTTTCACGACCTTTGATTAACAATGCCGAGCTCGAAGCCCGCCTGTTGCAGTCCAGTTTTGACATTGTGGCTACTGGAGAACTGACACTTCGGGCGCAGATCGCTCTCTTTGCCAATGCAAAGATCGTTGTAGGACAACATGGGGCCGGGCTGATCAATGCGATCTTTTGCCAGCCAGGCGCGGTCCTGATTGAGCTCTTTCCAGAATATATGCTCCAGGCCCATTTTTGGACGGCAGCATCGCTTGTCGGCGTTCGTTACGGCTTTGTTTCTGGCACCAGTTTTGATGCAGACAGCAGCATTGTCAGCGTCGATGGCAACTGGGACTCGGCCTGCGTGATTGACGTCGATCGGGTCGTGGATGTCTGCCGCCGACGGGCCTAATCGCAGATCTGACGGATTATAACCCCTTGGGACGTGCCGCTGCCATGTCTCCAGTTTCAGGCTTTCTGGCCGTGATCCGGAATTGATTGCCAAGCCAACCCTCGGTCAGCATGCGGCTAACCACGTCGCGGGTCTCTGGCGTGCGAGAGGTCTCGGCTATGCCCAGCATGTCGTAGATCTGATCGACCTCTTCAGGATAGCCCGTCACCGTAATCTCTTCGGTGATGAAGCCAATCGAGATCAGGAAGGCCGAAAAGACCTCGGGACGGAAATAGTGCAGGTGGTCGGGCGGTGCCAGCCAATGCCAGCGCTTCTGGTTGATCCGCGCCGATAGCGAGCCCCAGTTTGGAATTTGAACACATAAGAGCCCACCGGGAACCAACAGATCCATAATCCGCCGCGCCACGCGATAGGGGTCGCGCATATGTTCAAAGGCGCTCTGGGTGAAGCAATAGTCTATGTGCTGAACCGGAAATTCCGGATCAAAGATCGAACCGCAATAGGCCTTGCCGCCATTGGCGTTGATGAAATCAACCGCTTCTTGCGAATATTCCACACCCCAAGCATCATAACCCTGTTTGCGCATCTCGATGGCTTGAAAGCCATAGGAGCAGCCAATTTCCACCCAGCGGCAATTGCGGAAAATGCCGCGCTCGGCCAGCCTTTGCCCATGTTCCGCAGCAACATTATGCCAGTTGGTTTCGTTGTTCAGATAGCGCGCCGCCTCCTGACGGCTGCGCATATTGTACTCAGTGGGGGTCGAGTAGTAATCGGCCAGTTCCGCCTCGCTGGGCAGGGGCCAGATCATTTCTGACAGGCATTTGGTACATTGAACCATGTACCTTTTTTCAATCGGGAACCGGACCACATAGGCCTGAGAATAGCAGGCGGGGCAGTGAAAATCTTGCCAATCCGTGTTCACAGCCGATCGCCTTTCATGTCGTCAATGGGCCTAGGAGCCATAGGCTCGCGCGGCATCTACACCGGCACAATAGAGCAGATTGCCCATGGTGCCATCGTGCAAGAGGCCAATGTTTTCCGGGCAAGCGGTCCAGATCCGATCGACCATGCTGCCCTTTTGCGGGGCACTCGGCTGATACTCGATCAGATAGGCCCAGTCCTTGCCGGGTAGGGCGTGGGTGACAAAGCCGAAGGGGCCGAAAATCCGTTCGATGGCGTTAAGGCCGTAGCTGATGATATGACCTCGGCGCACGGGGTCGAGATAGGTGTAGCCCTCGGCCCGGACGAATTGCGGCATGCCCGTATTGATCAGGAAGACGGCGTCGGGATTGCAAACCTGCGACAGTTCGCGGGCAAAACCCTTGAGTTGGGTGGGGGTCAGGTGCTCGACCACCTCGATACAGACCCCGGCATCAAACTTGCCCTCAAGATCGGCGGTGGTGCCGATGATATAGTTGGGGTGAGCCGAGTGATTGGCCGGAGGGAAGCGCTCAATCCCCCAGAAGGTCGACTTGCTGTTCGGCAGATAGGTGGCCAGCGAATCGAGCAGATAGCCCGCGCCCGCCCCCAGATCGAGGAACCTCTTTACCGGTCTGCGGGCATAGAGCAGGGTCTCCGCCACCCGGCAAAGGGCCGCGCCATAGGCCCGTGATCTTGCGGCCTCATCCTCATTGACCCAGTAGCTGGCATCATAGTCGCGCAAGGGCCGACCCTCATCAAATTCGATCAGATAGTGAGGGTCGAGAAAGATGGTGTCGCAGGTCTTGCAGCCAAAGAAATTATAGCCATCGACCACGGTCTCTTGATTGACCCTCGAGGACAGGCAGACCGGGCAATGCTCTGACATGAAGACGACTTTCAGACGTGACGGCGCTTGTGAGCCCCGTGAATTAGATCAGACTATTCTAAATTGATCAAAGACCTCATCGCCGCGCATCCGGCGGCAATACCGTGATGGTCGCGCACGAAGGCCCATCCGGCCTCAGTGATGTCGCTCCAGCGCTGTTGGTCTGAGGCCAGGCCCAAGACCGCGTCGGCAAAGGCGGCAGGCTCATCAGCGATCAAGGCGTGGACGCCTTCGGTCAGGTTCATGCCCTCCACCCCGATGGCGGTCGAGACGACGGGCACCCCGGCCCCAAAGGCGGAATAGATCTTGCCCTTAACGCCTGCCCCATAGCGGAGGGGCGCGACGAAGACGCTGGCGCTGGCGAACAGGGGCCCCAGATCATCCACCCGACCAGGAACCAGAATATCAGATGCGGCAAGGCCCAGGACCTCAGGGGTGGGATTGGCACCGGCCAAGACCAGGCGGCTGCCGACCATGCGGTGACGAATCAGCGGCCAGATCTCCTGTGCCATCCAGACGGCGGCATCGATATTGGGGCTATGGCCATAGCCGCCCAGAAATAGGATGTCGCGCCGTGGCGGGCCAAAACCACTGGCGCGCTCGGGCAGGTCGATCATGAAGGGCATGACCGCGACCGGCTTGGTCAGCTTGCTCTCAGCCTCCAGCAGCGCCTTTTCGACGGTCGAGGGTACACAGACCACATCGGCCTTCTCCATCACCGCCAGCTCCGTCGTCTTGAGCGACTTGGCTGTGGCGCGCAGGAGGTCAGAATTCTCGACCCCCGCCTGCCGTTCGACCCGCAGATAGTGCAGGTCCATATTGTTGAAGACGATCTGGGCCTGCGGGCAGTGCTTCTTGATCGCCGAAATCGCGTCCTGCATGACGTTGAAACGGAAGATATGGACCACATCGAATAGATGGCCGTTTTCCTTCAGATAGGCGTCAAGCCTGTGATGGAACGGCGCATAGACACACTCGATCCCGCGCCGCAGCAGCGGATCAATATAGCGGGGCTGATAGAGCCAGTTGTCGAGCGGTATATAGGTGACCTTGTAATCAAGGGCTTGGAACACCTCCATGACCTTGACCGTCGTGACCGAGCCCGCGTCCTGATCGGGCGTTGGGGCGGTGGCGTCTATGACCAGAACCCGCTTGGACACCTTACGCTCGCGCTCAAATTCAGGAGCCAGGCCATTGGGACGGTGATCGGCGAGCACCGCAGCCCAGCGATCCTTGAGCCGCTCTTGATTGATCACCTGATAGGCCTTGGCACCAGAGCCTAGGTCTGTGCCTGAGGTCTTGCCCTCATAGTGGATGACGCGCGACAGGGGCTGCATCCAGACCTCGTGCCCGGCATCGCGGATACGGAAGGCCAGATCAGAATCCTCGCAATAGGCCGGCACATAGGCCTCGTCGAACCCGCCGAGCGATTGCCAAAAGTCGGTCGGAACGGCGATCGAGGCTCCGGATATGTAATCCACCTGACGCGCATAGGCATATTGCGGCCGGTTCGGATCATCATCGCGGCCATAGTTCCACGCCGAGCCGTCCTGCCAGATGATGCCGCCCGCCTCCTGCAGCGACCCATCGGGATAGAACAGCTTGGACCCGACCAGACCGGCCTTGGGGAACAGGGCAAAGCTGCCGATCAGCTCGTCCAGCCATCCCGCGACGACCCGGACATCATTGTTCAGCATCACCACATAGTGGCCACGTGCCCGCTCGGTGACACTGTTGCAGTTGCGGATAAAGCCCTTGTTCTGGCTGTGTCGCACATGGGTCACGTCCAGCAGGTTAGGCAGATGCAGGCCGCTATCATCGGGCGAGCCATCATCGCCGATCAGGATCTCGAACCGATAGCGTGTCTGATGCCCGATCAACGAGTCCAGACAGTTGAGCGTATAGGCGAGCTGCCCATAGACCGGGATGATGATCGACACATCCGGCCCCGGATCATTAGGTCCGACCAGCGATGATCGACTGCGGGCATTGAGGAAGGCGACGGCATCGGAAAAGCGGGGGCTGGCCCCCAACAGATCAAACCGCTCGATAAATTGCCGACCGCGTTCAGCCTCTGGCGGCACCGAATCATCCGTCCGCAGATCATAGGCGCTGAGGATCTCGCGCGGGGTGTTGGGCGCATCGGCGATGGGCCAAGGGAAGGGCCGCTTTGGGGCTGGCGGGGGCGGCGCATGATGGGTGGTCGGCGTTAAGCTGTCTTGGCCGACACTAACGCTCGATAGGCGAACCCGTTCGGCGGCTTGAGCATTCATAAACTGTCGGCGCTGTTTCAGCCGCTCAGGCAGTTTCAGGCTGACGGTCCAATAGATCAGTTTCAGCACCTGCCGCGTCCGCGTTGACAGGCCCGGATGGCGTGCCAACCATTGGCGCACCGGCGCGGTCACCCGCCAGGTCGTGCTGGTGGCAATGGCGCTATAGGCCGCCGCGATCTGAGCCTGGCGCTGTTCGAGCAGGGCCAGCGATTCGGACTGTTCGCTAATTTGGCGTTGCAAGCTGTGGTTCTTCAGATCGGCCTGAGCATTGGCCTCGGCGAGCGCGCGGACTTGCCGTGCTGATTCGGCCTCTGCCTCGGCCTTGGCCTGTTGGGCCCGGTCGTAGGTGGATTGCAGATCTGCAATGATGGTCCGCGTATATTCCAGAGTTCCTTGCAGATCGATCTGCTGCTTGCGGGCTTGAACCAGCGAAATATCCCGGTCGCTGAGGGTCTGTTCAATGTTGTTTCTGAAGGCTTCCAGTTCGTCCCGAGCCGTTTGCTCGTCATCCAGCCACCGCTTGCGGGCCTGAACGAGCAAGATATCGCGCTGTTCGAGCGCGGCATTGGCCTGCGTGCGGAAACCGTCAAACTGGTCGCGAACCGCCTGCTCTTCGCGTTCAAGCCGGTGAATATCGGCCAGCCTAATGTCGCGCTCGGCGGCAAATTCAGCGGCGTCCTGTTGGCGTCGTTGTTCCACAACCGCCAGCGCCTCTTGGCCCTCGCGGCGCTCGCGCTCATTGTCGGCCTGCAGGCTCGCGATCATCGCGTCCCGGGCCTTCACCGTCATCTGCGCCTCGGCCAAGATCGGACCGAACAGATCGCGCAGGTCGCTCAGCTCCTCATCCACCTGTTCAGGCGCAAGATTGGGCGGGGTCTCCCCCTCAGCCGCCGCCGTGAACCAGGCATGCAGGCTCTTGGCCGGACCCCAGACCGAACTGTGGCTCTCCAGAGGCACGCGCTCGGCATGGTGGCGCAATTCCGTGGTCAAGAACCGGTCGGCCTCCACCGACGCCGTCGAGGTGCGGCCCGGCAAGGTCACGCCCAGCTCCCGCTCAATCCGGCTCAGATTGGCCCGCCAATCGCCAAGCAGATGGTCATAGGACACAAAGACCCGCGGCGCGTCCCGCGTGTCACGCTCGGCGGCAATCATATAGCTCGACCAAAGCAGCAGCGACTTCTCACGCGAAAAGCCATTGCGCTTGGCCAGAGACGCCGCGACCTCAAGCGGATTGCGCACCATCACCACATAGCGCGGCATATAGCCCGCCTGCTCCAACGCCGCGCGCCAAAACCGGCCCAGCACCGACACGCGCGGGTCCTTCAGGACGATCAGGGGGGCAGGGCCATAGAGCGTGCCAATCGCCGCCGCCGCCTCGGCCACCAAGGCCTCATCAATCCCATTGGCAAAGGGCTGCTGCGCCCCGGAAAAGACGTCATCCCAGGCCGAGCCATAATGGGCCAAGATCTGGTCATTGATCCGCGCCACATCGGTCGATTCCCAAAAGCCGGTGGGATTATCAATGCCCGCCGCCATCAGGTCCGACGGCAGGGCCGCGCCCGACAGGGAGAGCAGACGCGCCATCGCCGAGGTGCCGGAGCGATGCATGCCCACAACCACCAACGCGATCTTTTTACGCGTACTGTCTGCCATTGCCATCAATCAAATAACCAACATGCCGGACCCTCAAAGGCCCGTGAACGAGATGGCTTACCAGAGATTGTCTTGAGGATGCAACCGATGGCCCCGAGCGGGTTGAGTGGTGTCTATCTTACACCCAGGCCAATCAGGACAAATGACAATTGTCGTGCATCGCCGCCGGTCTGGGTCAACAGGTTCTCGCAATAGACCCGAAAGGCCAGATCGACGCCCGGCTCTATAGCGTAAGCGACCTCGATCCGGGTTGAGATCTCACGGGCCATATCGACAATTTCAGGTGTGCTGGTTTCGACCGACAGGGACGCGGCGGTCATGCGATCATTGCCCGGCTCGCCCTTGATCCAAATATCGGCATAAAAGGACTTGGCCGCTATGGTCGCCTTGACCCGGCCGCGAAGCAGGCGGTTACACCAGCCGTCCTCGTGCCAACCATCGAGGTCTTCGACGGTAAGATTGTCCAGTTGCATGGAGGCCCTTCCCACATTCAAGTCCAATTATTAACGTAACAGGCCACGTCACTAAAGCATGAATATGCGAGGTAGTAATAATTTTCGCTACTGTTCTGGCGGGTCCGTCCAAGACCCAAGCCCCTGAATCTTCGTCTCCAAACCCCCCGCAAGCCCATTGACGTCATCGCCTCTATCTTTCTAATGCAGTTCAACAGCCGAGGCACCGCGCCGGGCAGGGATGAGCCTTTGCCAACCGATCCAACCCTACGCCCCCACCATGGCCCCGGACCGATGCTGGTTCTGGCCCTGATCGGCATTGTTATCGGACTGGCCATCGCCTTTGCCGCCCGCAGCGCCGCGCCCGTCTATAGAGAGCCCCAACCTTCGCGCCTCAGCCAAACCGCCACGCCCCTCGAAACGGGCGACCAGACCCCGCAAGACGACCTAGAAGACCGGGTCCAGGCCTACCGCGCCCGGGTCGAGGGGTTCTGGACCGTCCAGCACAAGATGGCCCTCCTGCGTGGCCGCAGTCCCCAAAAGGCCAGCACCGGCCCCCGCAGCCCGATCCGCCCGGGCACCACCCCGCTCGAATGCCTGACCCAAGCGGTCTATTATGAAGCCCGGGGCGAGCCGCGCGAGGGACAGGTCGGCGTCGCCCAAGTGGTCATGAACCGGGTCAGCAGTGGCCGCTATCCCGCCTCGGTCTGTGCGGTGGTGTTCCAAGGGGCTGGCCGACCGGGCTGTCAGTTCAGCTTTGCCTGCGAAGGCAATCGCCAAGGCGGCCCCGTCAACCCGGCCAGCTGGGCCAGATCCCAAGCCGTGGCCCAAGAGGT
>CANKPO010000046.1 GCA_947484535.1 Caulobacteraceae bacterium | reverse complement strand
GGCAGCAAGAACCTGCGCTTAACGCTCGCGGGTCCAGCAAGATCGAGACGGAGCCGCGCGGCGCCGCCCGCCTGATCCATCATCCAACCCTTGACCAACCCTTGGCCAGAACCTTGTAAATCCCCCGCCACCTGAAGGTCGGCAAGGGTCAAAATGATCCGTTGATCCGCATCAGGGCTGGTTTCCAAGCGCCCAACCGTGGCCTTATCCAATTCGATAACAATGCGGGTTTCGGCCTGAGTGCCGCCGAAACGAACCTTCGTCACACTTGGCCCGGCAGCCGCCGCCGTGTGAGACAGGGCCGCTGCAACAAGGCAAAGGGCCGCTGCGCCCGCAAGCGTCCAACGCCCACCAGGTACATTTGCCAGCCTTGCCAAACGATCAAACATGCGTGGCCCTAGATAGCCCAAACTACAGTTAAGGGCCGCTAACTTAGGCAAACCTTATCACCCCAAGTCCGTAGACAAATGGTTAAGCACATGACTTTTCCGCAGAAAGCTTTCTTTTTTTTGGAAATGCTGCAAAATGGTGATCACGTTTCGATCGCCCTGCCCTGCATGGCGCGGTCGGCGTGTCCCGAGTTAACGCTCAGCCCCTATCGGCGGCACTGACTCATTCTCCGATCCGCGCCCAACGGCGCGTCAAGGAACCAAAAACCTCATGGGCAGCGTCGC
Source organism: Caulobacteraceae bacterium (assembly GCA_947484535.1). Classification (GTDB taxonomy): domain Bacteria; phylum Pseudomonadota; class Alphaproteobacteria; order Caulobacterales; family Caulobacteraceae; genus CAISGS01. The sequence goes on along the minus strand of CANKPO010000046.1, from coordinate 7,550 downwards.
AAACGCCCCTTACTGGCCAGAGCCCCTCTCATCCGCCCTTCGGGGTGGCGGGGCTCCCTGTGTCGCCTCTTCTGGCGACAAGGCTCGTGGTGCGCGCGCCCCCCTTCAAATCCGGCCCCGGGACCCAAGGTTCTGCGCGCGCCGTGGAGATAATCTAAATGTCGAAGAAAATGTTAATCGACGCCGCCCACGCCGAAGAGACGCGGGTGGTGGTTGTAGATGGTTCACGAATTGAAGAATTTGATTTTGAGAGCCGGTCTAAAAAGCAACTCCGCGGAAATATCTATCTAGCTAAGGTCACTCGGGTCGAACCGAGCCTTCAGGCTGCGTTCGTGGAATATGGCGGCAATCGCCATGGCTTCTTGGCCTTCAACGAAATCCATCCGGACTATTACCAGATCCCGATGGCCGATCGTGAAGCGCTGATGCGCGACATGATGGAGGATGATGACGAGCCTCATCACGCCCCGGCCCAAAGCGACTCCGAGGATGGTGACCACGACAGTGACCATGGCGACCATGACGAAGGCGATGTCATGGAAGAAGAGGTTGCGCGCCGCCGTCGCCGCCTGATGCGCAAATATAAGATCCAAGAGGTGATCAAGCGTCGGCAGATCATGCTGATCCAGGTCGTCAAGGAAGAGCGCGGCAATAAGGGCGCGGCCCTAACCACCTATCTGTCGCTTGCCGGTCGTTACGGCGTCTTGATGCCCAACACCGCGCGCGGCGGCGGCATCAGCCGCAAGATCACGACGGTGACCGACCGTAAGCGCCTGAAGTCCGTGGTGCAGAGCTTGGACGTGCCCCAGGGCATGGGCCTGATCGTGCGCACGGCCGGTGCCAAGCGCACCAAGGCAGAGATCAAGCGCGACTATGAATATCTGCTGCGCCTGTGGGAAAATATCCGCGATGTGACCCTGCACTCCATCGCGCCAGCCCTGATCTACGAAGAAGAAGATCTGGTCAAACGCGCCATTCGCGACATGTACGACAAGGAGCTTGAGGGCATCTGGGTCGAGGGCGAAGCGGGCTACCGCGAGGCCAAAGAGTTCATGCGGATGCTGATGCCGTCGCAGGCCAAGAAGGTCATGCCATACCGCGAAGCCACGCCCCTGTTCGTCAAGCACAAGGTCGAGGACCAACTGGCGGCTATCTATACGCCGGTCGTTCCCCTGAAGTCGGGCGGCTATCTGGTCATCAACCAGACCGAAGCTCTGGTGGCTGTGGACGTCAATTCCGGAAAGTCGACCCGCGAGCGCAATATTGAGGCGACAGCCCTCAAGACCAACATGGAAGCCGCCGAAGAGGCGGCCCGCCAGCTGCGTCTGCGCGACCTAGCCGGTCTGGTGGTCATCGACTTCATCGATATGGACGAGTCCAAAAATAACCGAGCCGTCGAAAAGAAGCTGAAGGACTGCCTCAAGGACGACCGCGCCCGCATTCAGATGGGCAAGATCTCGTCCTTCGGTCTGATGGAAATCTCGCGCCAACGTCGCCGGTCCGGCGTACTGGAAGGCACCACCCACATCTGCGAACATTGCGCCGGTGTTGGCCGTGTTCGCTCGGTCGAGTCCAGTGCCCTAGCGGCCCTGCGCAGCATCGAGATGGAAGCGGTCCGCGACGGTGCAGGCTCCATCACCTTGAAGGTGCCGCAGGCTGTCGGTCTCTATATCCTCAATGAGAAGCGCGTCTATCTGGAGCGCGTGCGTCTGGCCCAAGGCCTGTTCGTCACCATTCAGATCGATGACGCCCTGTCTCATGCTGAGCACGATATTGAGCGCACCGAGACCCGTGAATTTGAACCCCGTCCAGAGGACCTGGCCCTGCTGGGCGGCCCCCTCGCCCTGCCCTTCGATGACAGCGCCGATGATGACATCGTCGATGATGACGAGGAAGAGGACGACGAGATCATTTCCTCAGACGATGAGGATGACGAGGACGAAGCGTCAGAAGCCCCCGCCCGCGCAGCAACGCGTGTTTCCACAGAACGGACCGAAGAGGCCGGAGACGATAGTGAAGCTGGTCGTCGCCGTCGTCGCCGTCGCCGTCGTGGACGCCGTGGTGATGAGCCTTCCGATAGCGCCGCCTCCTCCGAGACCGATCCTGAAGGCGAGAGCGCCGAGGGTGATGATGAAGAGGGTGCTGAGGGCAGCGAAGCCCGCGAGGGTGAAAGCAGTGAAGCCGAAGCCGCCCGTCGCCGCCGCCGCCGTGGACGTCGCGGTGGTCGCCGGATGCGTGAAGATGTGCGCACCGACGAGCCCTATGGCTGGACCCGCCCCCGGGCTCCGGATGGCGACCCCTATATCTGGTTTGATCCACTTCAGCCGCGTCAACGCCCTGCGCAAGCCGAAGAGCTGGCAACACCAGTGGTCGCGGGGCTAGCATCTGCAGAGGCTCCAGCGCCAACCACGTCCGATGAGGCTGTGGTCGCTCAGGAGGCTGTGAAGCCTGCCAAGCCTGCCCGCCGTCGTCGTCCGACCAAGGCCGAGCTCTTAGCTCAAGCCCAAGCTGATGAAGCGACCGCAGCGGTACCCGAAGCTGTCGTCGAGGCAGAGGCAGAAGCAGAGGCCCCCGCGCCTGTGACGGTCGAACCAACGGTCGAGGCGGACATCTGGGTTGAGCTTCCGGCTGTCGATGAGGTTAAGGCCAAGCCCGCCCGCGCTCGCCGCAGTCGTGCCAAGGCCCAGCCTGAACCCGAGGCGCAAGCCGAACCGGTGGTCGAAGCCCCTGTGGAACCGGCCCCCGTGGCGGCTGAACCCACACCAGCACCGGCTGAACCCGTGCCTGTTGTGGTCGCAGAGCCAGCACCTGAGCCCGCACCCGAGCCGACGCCTGATCCTGCGGCCATTATTGCGCCTCCATCCCAGCCTAAGAAGGGCTGGTGGCGGCGCTGATAAGGCGCTAACCTCCTTTTAGGGGCACTATCCCCCGCGTCTTCATCGGCGCGGGGGTTCAATTTTGGAGCGGTAGGTTTGGCCCCTCGGATGTCGTCAAGCACAGCGATGAGCATGCAAAACCGTAAGGGTTCTCCTGGGTCCCTGACGCAGCAGCTCAAGGCCTCTATCGCCGTCGGGGCGCTAGCACTTTCGCTTTTCTTAGCCCCAAATCTGGCCAGGGCTCAGAACGCCACATCTCTCATTCGCGACACGGAAATCGAAGAGATCCTGAGGGCCAACGCCGACCCGGTTTTGATTGCGGCGGGGCTCAATCCAAAAGATGTTCGCATCCATCTGATCGGCGACAAACAGATCAACGCCTTTGTATCTGGAGGCCAACAGATGTTTTTCAATACTGGACTGATCATCCAGACCCGAACACCCAATGAGTTGATTGGGGTCATGGCCCACGAAACCGGCCACATCTCTGGTGGGCATCTGGCGCGCTCGGGTGACGCCAGCAAGGCTGCGACAGGCACCTTTGTCATGACCCTAGGCCTCGGCCTCCTAGCCGCCTTGGCCGGAGCGCCCGATGCTGCCGCCATGCTGATTGGCAATAGCAGCTATTTCGCGACCCTGTCGGTGCTGGGCTATACCCGCGTGCAGGAATCCTCTGCCGACCAAGCCGCTGCCGGATTCTTGGAGCGGAGCGGACAGTCCGGTAAGGGTCTCGTCGAGTTCTTCGACAATTTTCGTTATCAAGAGGTCTTCTCGGAGGCTAAGCGCTACCCCTTCTTCCGCAGTCACCCCCTGTCCTCTGACCGGATCGAAGCCTTGCGCGTGCGGGTCGAGGCCATGCCAAACTATGGCAAGTCCGACAGTGCTGACGCTCAGACAACCCATATAATTATGGTGGCCAAACTCAAGGCCTTCATGAACCCGCCACAACAGACCTTCATTGAGTTCAAAGAGAGCGATAGATCCTATCCGGCGCGCTATGCGAGGGCCATCGCCTATTACCGTGCGCTTGAAACCGAAAAGGCGCTTAAGGCCATCGACGCCCTGCTCAAGGACTATCCAGACAATCCCTATCTGTGGGAGTTGCGCGGTCAGGCCCTGTTTGAATCGGCCCGTGCAGCCGAGGCCGAGCCTGCCTATCGCCGCTGCATAGAGCTAAAACCGGATGCGGCCCTGTTCCACCTGGCCCTCGGTCAAACCCTGCTGGCGCTCGACGACGATAAGCGCGTCGATGATGCCATGGCACATATCTACAAGGCTTTGGAACTGGAGCAGGACAACCCCTTTGGCTGGCGCATGCTGTCAGAGGCCTATGATCGGCGCCGCCAACCGGGCATGGCGAGGCTGGCGGCGGCGGAACAGTATTTCGCTATCGGCATCCCCAGTGAAGCCCGCATCTTTGGAATGAGAGCCCGGGCTGAACTGGTCAAGGGATCACCCGAATGGCGCCGTGCAACCGACATTGTGCTGGCCTCGGAGCCGACGGACGATGATTTGAAAGATCTGGCCAGAGAAGGCAGTGCGGCGCCCCGTAAGCGCTGACAGACCCTCATAAAGCTCACCTTAACGCCGCTAGGCGGAAGGTGAGAGAAACACAACCCAAGCGGAACATGACCATGCGCCTTTCTACCCTCCTACTGACAGCCGTTAGCTGCCTTGCCCTGACCGGCTGCGGCATGGTCCAGAACGAAAAGGCCTTTGGCGACCGTGTCCGCGCCTATCTAATCACCCATCCCGAAGTGATCGAAGAGGCCATCAACAAACTACAAGAAAAGCAGGCTGCCGAAGCTTCGCAGCTCGCGCAAAGCAAGATTGCTGAGAACCGAAAGGCCCTTGAGCAAGACCCACGTGACTATGTCGGCGGCAACCCCAAGGGGACGGTGACCATTGTCGAGTTCTTCGACTATCGCTGCGGCTACTGCAAGTCGGCCCAGCCGCAGGTGGTCGAGCTACTCAAGGCCAATCCGGATGTTCGTCTAGTTTATAAGGAGTTCCCCATCCTGCCTGACCGTGACGGTAAGCTCGGCGTCTCCTTACGGGCAGCGCGCGCAGCCTTGGCAGCAGGGGCTGAGGGCAAATATGGCGCGGTGCATGAGGATCTGATGGCTGAAAAGGCGCTGGATGATGCGACAATCGCCAAGATCCTAACCGCCAATGGCCTTGAACCTGCCGCCGCAAAGAGTGCCGGTGAGGCCGACAAGGTCACCGAACACCTCACCGCTATGCATAATCTCGGTCTCGCCATCGGCATTCAGGGCACGCCCGCCTTTATCGTCGGCGATCAGCTGATCCCCGGCGCCGATATAGAAGCGCTAAAGCGCGCCATCGAGATCGTACGCGTCAAACAGATCAAACCCGCCGCCTAGATCAATCCGGCCAAGGGCGATGATGGATCGGCATACATCCGCCGAGGCATCCGCCCTGCCCGATAGGACAGCCGCCCGGCAATAACGGCGTGCTTCATGGCTTCGGCCATCAAGATCGGGTCCTTGGCTTCGGCAATGGCGGTGTTCATCAAGACGCCGTCACAGCCAAGCTCCATGGCGATGGTGGCATCAGACGCCGTGCCAACCCCGGCATCGACCAGCACCGGCACCTTGGACTGCTCGACGATCAGGCGGATATTGACACGGTTCTGGATACCCAGACCTGAGCCAATCGGCGCGCCGAGCGGCATGATGGCCGCAGCGCCTGCATCCTCCAACTTACGGGCATAGACCGGATCGTCGGTGCAATAGACCATGACGTCAAAGCCCTCCTTGACCAGCAGTTTCAAGGCCCGGAGGGTCTCTTCCATATCCGGATAGAGAGTCTTGGTGTCGGACAGGACCTCCAGCTTGACCAGGCTCCAGTCGCCCGCCTCGCGCGCCAGCCGCAAGGTGCGCACCGCATCCTCGCCGGTAAAACATCCCGCCGTATTGGGCAGATAGGTAAAGCGGTCCGGCCGGACAAAATCGACCAGCATGGGCTGACTGGGGTCTGACAGATTCACGCGGCGCACGGCGACGGTGACAATCTCTGCGCCTGCCGCCTCAGCCGCTGCAGCATTGGTGGCATAGTCCTTATATTTGCCCGTACCAACGATCAGGCGTGAGCGAAAGGTTCGGCCCGCTACGGTCCAGGTGTCTTCGCCGCTCATATCAGCCGCCTCCAATGAAATGCACGATCTCGATTCGGTCCCCGTCACACAGGGCCGTCTTGTCATAGGCCGACCGGGGCACAATTTCGAGGTTGCGTTCAATGGCCAGCTTTCGACCGTCCAACTGCAGCGCATCGACCAAGGCCGCAACGGTTTTTACCCCGTCGAATGCCCGATCCTCGCCATTTACAATGACCCTCATATCAACCCCATTTGCCGCGATCAGAACGGCAAGCTTGTGACCCTAGCCAACCAGAGATACAAGACAGCACCTAACGACGGCGAGGGCGCATGTCCAAGATCATCTTTGTATTGAGCGGTCCGAACCTTAATCTACTCGGCACCCGTGAACCAGAAATCTACGGATACGCCACCTTGAAGGACGTCGAGGACCAGTGCCGCGCAAAAGCCGCTGGTCTGGGCTTCGAAATCGACTTTCGACAGTCTAATCACGAAGGTGTGTTGATCGACTGGATACAGGAGGCTCGCCTCAAGGCCTGTGCAGTCGTACTCAATCCAGCAGGATATGGACACACATCCGTGGCCATTCTTGATTCTTTAAAAACCTTAGCGATTCCTATTGTTGAGTGTCACCTGTCCAACCCGGCCGCTCGCGAAGAGTTCCGCCGGTCAACCTATGTCTCTTTGGCTGCAACGGGCATCGTGTCCGGCTTTGGGGCCAAGAGTTATGAACTCGCCATAGAGGCTGCTGCGGCACTCGTCGCGAAATCTGGCCTCTAAGGCGCTCAGACAAGGCTTATTCCCCATGACGACACCCAAAGGTTCCGGCGATCCCATCGATGCGCGTCTCGTTCGCAAGCTTGCGGACATTCTGCACGATACGGGACTGACCGAGATCGAAGTCGAACGCGGTGACCTGAAGATCCGGGTGGCCCGCTCGGTAACCGTCTCCACTCAAGCCGTTCAAGTCGCTGCGCCAGCCCAATATAGCCCTGCACCCGTCGAGGCCCCCGTTGCCGCCGCGCCCGCAGCCGTCGCCGCCGCGCCAGCGGTTCGTGCAGGCGATCTGGTCAAGTCGCCCATGGTTGGGACGGTCTATCTTCAGGCCCAACAGGGCTCTGATCCCTTCTGCAAGCCAGGCGATAAGGTGGTTGAGGGTCAAACCCTCTTAATCGTCGAAGCCATGAAGACCATGAACCCGATCCCTGCTCCGCGCTCTGGAACCGTGGTTGAGATCCTGGTGGCCGATGGCGATCCGATCGAGTTTGGCGAACCCCTCGTGGTCCTCGAGTAGTCCGATGTTCACCAAGATCCTGATAGCCAACCGGGGCGAGATCGCCCTGCGGATCCATCGCGCCTGTAAGGAAATGGGCATCGCCACTGTGGCCGTCCATTCCGAAGCCGACGCTAGCGCCATGCATGTGCGCCTCGCCGACGAAAGCGTCTGTATCGGCCCGGCTAGCGCCGCCAAGAGCTATCTGAACATCCCCTCGATGATGGCGGCCGCAGAGATCACAGGTGCTCAGGCCATTCACCCAGGCTACGGCTTCCTGTCG
>CANKPO010000045.1 GCA_947484535.1 Caulobacteraceae bacterium | reverse complement strand
GGCATCCTTCTTCCATAAGAAAGACGGCGTTTCTGGCGGCGGAAGATCCGACAGCAACGATGGCTCTTGGCGCGGCGTCCGGGCGTCATTGCCCTGGATCAAAAAAACTCCGCGAAAGACCGTCTTTCAACAAGCGGCGGTGTGTACGCGTTATGGACGCGAAAGGCAAGGGGTGGGGGTTAGGTCGCCTCACCAATCACTTCAACGCCCTCATCCTTCGCGGCAAGCGGCCACCGACGCATCGACGACTAAGGGCGTGTGTAGTCGATAACGCGTCCACGAACTTCTGAGTCAGCACATTAGCTCCGAGCCGTCTCGGCGGGCTCGCGCGCCAGCCCGCCGAGACTCACGGGACTTTCGTTCTCCTGTCGCCAGTCGTTGCGCGTACGGCCATAGATGAAACTGTCGGCTGGTGTTTCGCCCCCCAAGCCGGAGGTGCGCATCAACCCCTCGCGCACAAAACCGCAACGTTCCGCGAGCCGCCAAGAGCGAGTGTTCCAAGTCTCGATCATCAGTTGATGGCGCTGCGCTGCGGGTCGGACCTTAAAGAGGTGATCGCTGAATAGGCGCGCTGCCTCCGCTGCGTAGCCGTGCCCCCAGTCCGCCGGATCGTGGATGATGTAGCCGAGCTCGTACCCATGCACACATGGGCCCGGCCGGTAGAACTGAGAGGTCCCCAGCAGCCGACCTGACTCCCGCCCGACAATCGCCACGGCCCCCGCATCGGTCGTCCAAAATCCCGTGAGCGCATGAGCCGTGGCCAAGGCCGCAGGATTATCGAGCGGGTCGACGATCGACACCGTGAAGGCAAAGCGACTGACCTGTGCGAGGTCGTCGTGGGACAGCTTTCGTAGGAAAATGCGCCGACCGTCGGCGATTGTGTCGGTCATCTTAAGTCCTTTGGCTGTGAGAACATTCTATACGAGCGTGAAACCTGAGAGTGTTGCGACGTTCATTCTAGGACAACCGAGAAGTCTCGAATTCCAAGACGGCTAACAACCTCCCGACTCTGCCTGTCTGATTGACTTCAATCAGGGCGGATGCGGACATCGGCGCAGTGCCCTTCGTGCCGCACCTCGAGTATCTCAGAGGGGCTGATGTTGGACCCGGTCGCCCGCAGCGCCTTAATCTGATCCATTGTGCGCTGGATATGGTCGGGTCGTGGCCGGCGCTCAGGCTCCAATCGCGCAACAGGGCGTCCACGGCGTGTGATGATGATGGTCTCTGCCGTCTCGACCTCGGTTAGAAGTTGAGCCAAGTGCGACTTCGCCAGTGAGACTGAAACTCTGCCCATGGTGCCTCTGTATTATAGCCGAATTCCCCGATCAAATTCTATCACAGGATGTATATAAAGTAAGGTCTTATCCCCCCACACCCCACCCCCATCTTGCCGCCTTCGCGCAATTGACCTAACCCTGCGCTTCACATTTGCAGTTTAGGAGCCCGTCTGATGGGTCTCGCTTTCCTTTTTCCCGGTCAGGGCAGTCAAGCGGTTGGCATGGGTGGGGCGCTCTATGAGGCCTTTGCCAGTGCGCGCGAAGTGTTTCAGGAGGTGGATGAGGCCTTGGGGCAAAAGCTCTATGGGCTGATGAGCCAGGGTCCCGAAGAGGACCTGACCCTGACCGAGAATGCGCAGCCCGCCCTGATGGCGGTCAGTGTCGCGGTCACGCGGGTGCTGGAGGCCGAGTTCGGCGTCTCGGTCGCGCAGGCCAGCTTTATTGCGGGCCACAGCTTGGGTGAATATTCGGCGCTGGCGGCGGCGGGGGCGATCACCTTGGCCGATACGGCGCGTCTGTTGAAGTTGCGCGGTCAGGCCATGCAGCGCGCTGTGCCGGTCGGGGCAGGGGCCATGGCCTCGCTGATCGGCCCCAAGACCGATGTGGCGCTGGCCGAAGCGGCGGCGGCGGTCGGTGCCGAGGTCGGGGTCTGCGTCGTGGCCAATGACAATAACCAGGGCAATGTGGTGATCAGCGGCGATAGGGCGGCGGTCGACAAGGCCATCGAGGCGGCCAAGGCGCTGGGCGCGCGGGCCATTCCGCTGAACGTCTCCGCCCCCTTCCATTGCCCCCTGATGCAGCCCGCGGCTGACGAGATGGCTAAGGCGCTGGCCAGCACCCTGATCATCGCCCCGCGTGCGCCGCTGGTGGCCAATGTCACGGCCCGGCCGGTGCTGGACGCCGATGTGATCCGCAGCCTGCTGGTCGAGCAGGTGACGGGCCGCGTGCGCTGGCGCGAGTCGATGCTGTGGCTGGCCAATGAGGGCGGTGTGACCCGTTTTGCCGAGGCCGGGGCCGGAAAGGTCCTGTCAGGCATGGCCAAGCGCATTGCCCCGGACGTGGAGGCCACGCCATTAAACACCCCCGCCGATCTGGAGGCCTTTGCCGCCTCCCTCAAGGGTTAAAGGACCAGAACTGATGTTTGATTTGACCGGAAAGACCGCGCTTGTCACAGGCGCTAGTGGCGGCATTGGCGGGGCCATTGCCCGCGCGCTCCATGCCCAGGGCGCCCATGTGGTGCTGTCCGGCACGCGGTTGGCGGCGTTGGAGGCTCTCGCCGGGGAACTGGGCGAGCGGACCTCGACTGTGACCTGCAATCTGGGCGATACGGCCGAGGTCGATGGTTTGGTGGCCAAGGCCGAAGAGGCTGCCGGTGCGCCGCTCGATATCCTGATCGCCAATGCGGGTATTACCCGTGATGGTCTGCTGCTGCGCATGAAGGACGAGGACTGGGAAACGGTCATCAAGGTCAATCTGGAGGCCTATTTCCGCCTCAGCCGCGCCGCCCTCAAGGGTATGATGAAACGCCGCTCTGGCCGGATCATCGGCATTACCAGTGTCGTTGGCGTGACCGGCAATCCGGGCCAGACCAACTATGCGGCCTCAAAGGCTGGCATGATCGGCTTTTCCAAGGCCTTGGCCCAAGAGGTCGGCAGCCGCAATGTCACCGTCAACTGCGTCGCGCCCGGTTTTATCGCCAGCCCGATGACCGATGATCTCAATGAGGCGCAAAAGGCTGCGATCCTGAGCAAGATCCCCTCGGGGCGCTTGGGAGAGGGCTCTGACGTGGCCGCAGCCTGCGTTTATCTGGCCAGCGACGCCGGGGGATATGTTACGGGACAGACCCTGCACGTCAATGGCGGCATGGCGATGGTTTGATCCGAGCCACTTTCTAGGCGCAGATACGCTAGTCTCGCAAAAAAGAACGTGCTAGCGAGAGCCTGTGTCGGCCCACCCTCGGTGGAATCGATTCAGTAATTTAGGTTTCACGACCGGGTGACCGTCTGGCGATCGTCGTTAGGGGCATTCGGACTCACCATCTAGACAAGGGATTCCAGCGTATGTCCGACATTCTCGAACGCGTCCGTAAGATCGTGATCGAGCATCTGGACGCCGATCCGGAGAAGGTCACGGAAAAGGCCAGCTTCATCGACGATCTTGGTGCAGACAGCCTCGACAATGTCGAGCTCGTCATGGCTTTCGAAGAAGAGTTCGACATCGAGATTCCCGATGACGCCGCAGAACATATTCAAACTGTGGGCGACGCCGTGAAGTTCATCAGCGAGCGCCTCGCGGCCTAAGCTGTCACGATCGATGACAGGTCGCCGCGCCGGGCCATGCCGGGCGCGGCGTCTTGACTCATAGTCCCCGCTCAGCTTGCCCTAGGCGACTGTGGAGGACTGACCCCGAAATTGCCGGGGCGTTCAAAGGATCAAAGCCATGCGTCGTGTCGTCATCACCGGTCTTGGGCTGGTTACGCCATTGGGTACAGGGGTTGATAACACCTGGTCAGCCCTGCTGGCGGGACGCTCTGGCGCGGGCCGGATCTCGGCCTTTGATCCAACAGACTATGGCTGTCAGATCGCCTGCGAAGTGCCCCGGATTGATGGGCGCGGCGGCGGCGGTGCGGACATTGCCGGATCCTTCGATCCCAACCTGACCATGTCTACGCGCGATCAGCGCCGGGTCGATGATTTCATCCTCTACGCCATGGCGGCGGCGGATGAGGCCGTGATCGATTCCGGCTGGCATCCCCAGACCGAGGAAGACAGGTGCCGGACCGGTGTGATCATCGGCTCGGGCATCGGCGGTCTGAACACCATTGCCGAGACTGCGCTTGAGCTCGAGGCCAAGGGCCCGCGCAAGATTAGTCCGTTCTTTATCCCTTCGGCCCTGATCAATCTGGCCTCGGGTCAGGTCTCGATCCGTTACGGCCTTAAGGGGCCGAACCATTCGGTGGTCACGGCCTGCGCCACGGGCGCTCACGCCGTCGGTGATGCCATGCGCCTGATCCAGTGGGGCGACGCGGACGTGATGCTTGCAGGCGGCGCTGAGGCGGCGGTTTGCAAGATTGGTGTTGCGGGCTTTGTCGCCGCGCGCGCCATGAGTACCAACTTCAATGATCGGCCCCAGATGGCCTCCAGACCCTATGACAAGGACCGCGACGGCTTTGTGATGGGCGAGGGCGCGGGCGTTCTGGTGCTGGAAGAATATGAGCACGCCATCGCGCGCGGGGCCAAGATCTATGCCGAGGTGGTAGGCTATGGCCTGTCCGGCGACGCCTATCACATCACCGCCCCGGCCAGTGATGGCGATGGCGGCTTTAGGGCCATGAACCTGTCGCTCGCGCGCGCGGGAATTGATCCTTCGCAGATCGACTATATCAACGCTCACGGCACCTCGACGCCCTTAGGTGACGAGATCGAACTGGGCGCGGTAGAGCGGATGCTGGGGGCGTCGGCCTCTAAGACCACCATGTCCTCGACCAAGTCCTCGATTGGGCACCTGCTGGGCGCTGCGGGCGCGGTTGAAGCGGCCTTTACCGCTCTGGCCATTCGCGATCAGATCGCGCCGCCGACGATCAATCTGGACAATCCCTCGGTCGAGACCGCCATCGATCTGGTGCCGCACAAGGCCAAGAAGATGGAAATCAATGTCGCCCTATCCAACAGCTTTGGCTTTGGCGGCACCAACGCCTCGCTCGTGTTCAAGCGGGTCCCATGACCTCGGCTGGCGAGCCAACGCCTCCTGAAACGCCGAGCGGCGCGGTGGTCAAGCACCCGCTATTGATCATTGGCGTCAGCGCGGCCGCAACGCTCGCCCTATTGCTGAGTGTGCTCCTGATCTGGGGCCTTGCGACCTATAGCCTGCCCGGTCCGGCATCGGCCAATGGCGCTGACCGGATCGTTGAGCTGTCTGAGGGTGCGAACCTGTCTGAGATTTCAGAGGTTCTGGTCCAAGACAAGGTGATCTCCTCGGCTTCGGTCTTTGTTCTGGCCGCTAAGCTTAACGGATCGGCCCGTCGCCTTCAGGCGGGGGAATATAGCTTCCCGTCCAAGACCTCGATGTCGACGGTGATGGAGATGATCCGCAAGGGCAAGGGTGCGCGCCATCAGGTGACCATCCCCGAAGGCTTTGCATCGGATATGGTCGTCGATGCCCTGATGAAGAGCGATGTCCTGACCGGTACGGTTTCGGCGCCGCCTGAAGGCTCGGTCATGCCCCAGACCTATGACGTCAAACGCGGCGAAACCCGAGCGGCCGTGCTTGAGCGGATGAAGAAGGCCCAGACCGGGCTGGTGGCCGAGCTTTGGCCCAAGCGGCGCAGTGGATTGCCCTTCACCACGCCTGAGCAGGCCGTAATCTTGGCCTCCATCGTCGAGAAGGAAACCGCCAAGGCCGATGAGCGTCCGCGCATTGCGGCCCTGTTCATCAACCGCTTGCAGCAGGGCATGAGGCTCGAATCGGACCCGACCATCATCTATGGCATCACCCGGGGCAGGCCGCTGGGCCGGGGCCTGCGCGCCTCAGAGGTCGATGCTGCGACGCCCTATAACACCTATGTCATCTTTGGCCTGCCGCCGACGCCCATCGCCAATCCGGGCCGCGCGGCCCTTGAGGCGGTTCTGACCGCGCCGCCCTCGACCGAGGTCTTCTTTGTGGCCGATGGGACGGGCGGGCACGTCTTTGCGACCAGCTATGACGACCATCGCCGCAATGTCGCCCAGTGGCGGCGTATCGAGCGCCAGCAGGCCGCTGCGGCGGCAGGGGGACGCTAGGATGGCCCTGTCAGGCATGACCGGCTTTGCGCGGGTTGAGGGATCGGCGGGCGCTTGGACCTGGGCGGTCGAGGCGCGCTCGGTCAATGGCCGCAATCTTGAGACGCGCTTTCGCGGGCCTCCGGGCTTTGACAGCTTGGAGCGGGTGGCGCGCGACGGCGCTCAGAGCCTGTTCCAGCGTGGTCAGATCACCATCGGGCTTCAGGCCAAGCGCGCGGAGTCGGTCGGTCAGGTGCGGGTCAATCTGGACCAGATCGAGCGTTATCTGGGCCTCGTCGCTCCCCTGATCGCGGCGGGCCGTGCTCAGCCCCCCAGCGCCGATGGCCTGCTGGCCCTGCGCGGTGTGCTGGAAGTGACCGAAGAGGTCGAAGAGGCCGAGGTCAAGGCTTCGGTTGAACAGGCCATGACGGCATCGATCACCGACGCCCTGACGGCGCTGCAGGCCTCGCGGCTGGACGAGGGCGCGGCCCTCGCACCGGTCCTCGGCGGTCTCGTAGACCGTATCGAGGCGCTGGTAATGACCGCCGAGGCACAGGCTGCCGGTCAGCCCTCCGCCATCAAGGAGCGCTTCACCAAGCGCATGACCGAGCTGGCAGGCGATGGGGCAGGGGTTGCTGAACGGATCGTTACAGAAGCCGCCGCCATGGCCGTCAAGGCGGACGTCCGCGAAGAGCTAGATCGTCTGGTCAGCCATATTCAGGCCGCGCGCACCTTGCTATCGAGTGAGGCGGCATCGGGTCGACGGCTCGACTTTTTGATGCAGGAATTTATGCGTGAAGCCAACACGCTCTGTTCCAAGTCCGCCTTGACGGGACTTACCGCCACGGGTCTTGATCTGAAGGCCACCATCGAACAGCTCCGTGAGCAGGTCCAGAATGTCGAGTAACGCTCATCTCCATGCCGAGTTCGGCGTTCGCCGGGGCCTGATGCTGGTCATTTCCAGCCCATCGGGCGCGGGCAAGACCTCGCTCTCGCGGCGTCTGGTCGCCGACCATGCGGATTTGGAACTGTCCGTGTCCTGCACCACCCGTGGCCCGCGTCCCGGCGAAAAGGATGGCCGGGAATATCATTTTATCGACCGCGCCGCCTTTGATCGCGATGTCGAGCAGAACCGCTTTTTGGAATGGGCTGAGGTCCATGAACATCGATATGGCAGTCCCGAAGGGCCGGTGATGCAGGCCCTGTCTGAGGGGCGCGACGTGCTGTTCGATATTGATTGGCAAGGGGCGCGCCAGATCGCGGCCAAGGCGTCGCAAGATGTGGTGCGGGTCTTTATCCTGCCGCCGACCATGGCCGACCTTAAGCGCCGCCTCAATGCCAGGGCGCAGGATGCAGCAGACGTGATCGAGCGGCGGCTTGGCCGGTCCAAGGGTGAGATCGAGAAATGGACCGACTATGACTATGTCATCGTCAATGAGGACTTTGACCTCGCCTATGCCGAACTGGCCCATATCTATCACGCCGAAAGGCTGAAGGGCGCGCGCAATCGGTGGCTGGCTCCGTTCGTGAACCGCCTGATGGACGAACCGATCTAGGCCTTGGTCTGAGCCAAGACGATCTTGGCCAGCGCTAAGAAGCCGTCCACATCCACCGTTTCAGCCCGCACGTCTGGATCAATGCCAGCGGCTAGGCAGAGCTCTGTTCCGCCGAGGGTCTTGAGGCTGGAGCGCAACATTTTGCGCCTCTGACCAAAGGCCGCCTGCGTGGTCCGTTCCAGCGCCTTGAGCATGGCGGCATCGGGTCTGTCGGTGAGGGGCGTCAGGTTGACGACAGCGGATGTCACCTTGGGCGGCGGCGTGAAGGCGCGGGCGGGCAGGTCCATGACGGTGCGGGCTTTGGCGGTGGCCTGAACCACCACGGCGAGGCGTCCATAGGCATCATCCCCGACCTGCGCCGTGATCCGGTCGGCCACTTCCTTTTGAAACATCAAGGTCATGGAGCGGGGCTGCCACTGCCCGGTCAGCCATTTCAGCAAGAGGGCTGTGCCGACATTGTAGGGCAGGTTGGCCACGATAGAGGCTTCGGTGCCCGGCGCGTGCTCGGCGACCAGGTCGGCTTCCTTGACGCGCAAGGCATCGTTCTGGACCAGATGAAGCTGGGCAGGGGCGGCGTCGCCAAGGCCATTGAGCAGGGGAAAGAACCGAGGGTCCATCTCAACCGCAATGACCTTGGCACCGGCTTCGAGCAGGGCGCGGGTCAGGCCGCCGGGGCCGGGGCCCACCTCAATCACGGTCTGGCCTTCGACAACCTCGGCCAAGCGGGCAATCTTGCGGGTGATGTTGAGGTCGAGCAGAAAGTGCTGGCCAAAGCTCTTCTTGGCCAGAAGGCCGTATTCTTCCAACGCCTCACGGATGGGGGGGAGGTCCTTGAGGCTCATAGGCTGGCCTGCGCGGCGCGGGTGGTGGCGATCTGGTCAGCCATGCGGATGGCGGCGATAAGGCTGTCGGGCCTCGCCACGCCCTTACCCGC
>CANKPO010000044.1 GCA_947484535.1 Caulobacteraceae bacterium | reverse complement strand
CCCTGATAGAGATTTTGGGTCGTCAGATTGTAGTTGCTGCCATCCTTGTCGACGGCGACGGCAATGCCGTCAAAGCCAATCTTAAGCTGGATGATATCCTTGACGCCCTTCTTTTGGCACTGGTCAAATTCCGAGCGCTTCATCGGACGCGAGGCATTGGCAATGTCTGGGAAGCCTTCACCAGAACCCGAGCAAAACAGCTTGATGCCGCCGCCGGTGCCGAGCGATTCGACCTTCGGCGCCTTGCGGCCCGTCTTTTTGGCAAAGTTTTCCGCAACCCGCGTGGAGAAGGGGAAAAGGGTTGAGGAACCGGCGGCCCAGACATAGTCCCGTGCAGCCTGAGCACTGTTGGCGGAGGCCAACAGGGCGACGGCCGCGGCCATGGCAAGATAGTTTTTCATCACTTAGTCTTCCCTCTTGAGGCGTGAAATAACCGATAGACAGTTCAAGTTCGGCCCCTATGAGGCAGGGGCAGTCGCGGTGGTCGCTAAGACGGCGAAACAAGATCTCGAGCAGAGGCTAGCGCCGAGATCTGGCGTCGACCGTCGCGCCGTTCAAGCTGCACAACCACATCAATGACAGAGGCGGCATATTCAATGGTCTCGCGCCGGGTCAGGCCGATGCCGGTCTGCATGGCCATCAGCGCGATCTGCTCCAAGGCCCCGCGCGGCGAATTGGCATGGATCGTTGAGAAGGAACCAGGATGGCCGGTGTTGATCGCGCGCAAGAAACTCACCGTCTCGCGACCGCGCAGCTCACCCAAGACAATCCGGTCCGGTCGCAGGCGCAAGGCCGCTTGCAACAGGTCGTCCGTGGATATCCGCGCCTCGCCCGTCTCGCCCTTGACCGCGATCAAGCCAACGCCGTTCGCGCCCGCCAGCTTCAGCTCAGCGGTATCTTCGACAAGGACCACGCGTTCTTCGCTCGGAATTTGGCGCAACATTGAATTGAGAAAGGTCGTCTTGCCCGTGGATGTCCCGCCCGAAATCAAAATGGTTTGCCGGCGAAGAATGGCGTCTCTCAAGTACCGAATAGGCTCAAGGGACGGATCGATTGGCGGATGGTCCACGACCGGCTGGAGGGGACCTGGATCATAGGATTCCAGCGAAATATCCAAGAGCCGATGGCGCCGGATGGCCAAGGCCCAATGGCTGCGGGTCGCGGGCGGACCACAAAGCTGGATCCGTTCACCGGTGGGCAGGGTGGCCGACAGGAGGGGGTTTTCGCGATTGATCCCCTGATGGCTGATGCGGGCGACCTGTTCTGACAACCGCTGCAACAGCGTGTCGTCAACCTTGGGCGCCTCGATACGCTGCATGCCCTTGCATGTGGCATCCTCGATCCAGAGCTCTCCTGGACGGTTGACGAGGATTTCCGTCACAGTTTGCTTTTCCAACCACGGCTGAAAAGGCGCCAGATAGGCCTCCAGATAGAGGCTTCGCGGGATCAGCGGAACCGCCTCTTCCCCGTGAAGACTATGGATAACAGCGTCGCTCATTCGGTTGTGACCTTCGAAAAATCGAGGTCCCTTGCGGTAAATACGCGAATGGGCTCGCCTTGGCGCACGCGAATGGTCGGACCAATCTGACCCGACTGACCAACAGCGGCGGCGGCGGCCGATTGGGCCTGGCTGCCGATGAGCACGGTGGCATTGTTGCTGCCCGAACTGGAGATGCCGCCGATGACCGATAGGAGCATCGCCGATCCAAACCGTTCGAAGAAATGGTTATTGACCTTACCCGGAAGCCCGGTCTCCCCGCCAAATCCAACGGCAGGCGAGGCGATATTGACCGAGACACCATCGGGGCGGATCAGCCGAGTCCAAATGACATAGGCGCGCTTTTGGCCCGCCTGCATGCCACTCTTATACTGGCCGATCAGGCGCGAAGAATGGGGAATGAGGACGACTGTTCCATCAAAACTGCGCACATCGCTGGACACGATGGCCCGAAGATAGCCGGGCACATCCGTATCAATCGCCGTCTCGAGAACCGCCGGGATCAAGGTGCCCTGGGTCACGGTGGCCTTGGGATTTATGCCCGCAGCAGCAATGGCGCTGCCGCCGCCAACACCGCCAACCCGAGCGGCAAACTCGTCATTGGGCCCGCCAGGGGAGGCTGCGGCTGGACCAGCCCCCGGTACAATAGACGGCGGCAGGGCGCTGGCATCGAACAGAACCGTTGGCGTAGAAAAGGGGTTTGCCGCAGGCCCGGCAATACCAATCGGCGCTGGCGCAGGAACCGGCAATGGCGCGGGCGGCGGGGTGATGGCCTCCATAGGCACAGGCGGGGCCTGCTCTACTGGTTGCACGACAGGTGCCGGAACAACGGCTTGCGCGGGCGCGGGCTGCTCGGGCGCTGGCTTTTGACGGCCACCATTGACCCCCAAGAAGGTCACAACCCCGAGGATCCCAATCACGGCTATACCCAATATCAACCCAAGTCCGTCTGAAGCCGACGCCTTATGGGCAACAAGGGGCAGGACAGAGCGGGTGGCCAGATCGGCCGCATTCGGTCCCATGGCCGAGCGCGGATCTGTATCCTCTGAAGAGGTCAAGCGAGGGTTCGGGGAAGAGGGTCCAGACATGGTCATTGCCCCCGATCAGCCGCCGGTAGCGGCGGCTTGACGTCCGACGCGGTCGCCGATTGCGGATTTGGATCAGCCGACGCCGTTTCAGAAGGGACGGGGCCTTGATTTTTCAAGGTTGCCACATCAATGCCCGCCCGCAAGACAATCACCTTGGGTACATTATCCAGTACGATCAGGTCCCCACGCACCGCATAGTTGGTTGCGCCCTCTGCGCCCTTGTCATCCCGAAGCAAGATGGCGGGCACTGGACGACCCTTAGCCCAGCTGAGATAGGTTGAGACTCCGTCGTCATAGATACGGGTCGGCAAGATTCTTGCGCTGCCCTTACTGGTCCAGGCAAAGTTTAGGGCAGAGGGCGGCTGTCCGCCCTTGACGGCGTTCGGATTTTTCGCCGCTTCTGCCTCCTCGGCGCTCATGGCCCCGACGGCGAGAGCCTTGGCCTTGACGGCATCTGGGTAGGTGAAGCGCAAGACGTAATGAGGCACACCAGAACCGGCAACCAGGTCAAAGAGATAGGTATGGCGATCGGTCACAACCGTTAGGTTGGTCTGGGCTTGGGCGGCCAAGGGCTTTACGAACAGCAGATTCGCGCGCTTGTTCGGTGTCACCTGCCAGCTGTTTGAATCGCCGATGGCCACATTTTCAATATGCTCGTCATCGCCAAATATAATGGTTGCTTGCACACCGACACGTCCCGGCAAGACCACAATCTCATCGGCATTATAGGGGCGGGTTGCCAGCCGAGCATCCTTCGCCATGGCTTGGGCGCCAAGGGTTAGGGACAGGGTTGCCGCCAGCAGCGCGAGATAGATTTTCATCTTATGAACTCCCGAGAGACAGGGGGGCGGCTGGCAAACCGGCTACCGATTCCACGCGATCTGGCTGGTGCTCCCGAGCCGATCGCGGAACCTGTCCCTGTGATCGTATTGACGATAGTTCGGTTCGTTGCTGTAGTTGCACTCGCCGCCGCACTCGATCCGCCAACGGCATTGGCGGCAATAACACTGGCCGTCAAACTCTGACTGCGAGACAGTGCCGCCGCCGTCGAAGCCCCATAGGCGTTATTGGCACCACCGACAGACTGGTCAGTCCTTAGACCGCTCGCCTGTTCGCCGCTGGACGCGTTAGCCGTTCCAAAGACCTGCCATCCGGAAACCATCGCTGACGCCACGCTGATGCCGAGGGCCATGAGCGCACAATGGACGATGGAGAATATAAATAGGGCCATGGCCGCCCTCGGATCAAGAACCTCACTTGCGCGAAGGGCCACCACGATCGGGGTCGCCAACTCGATCATCAATCCGCCACCGAGCACGGCAAAGAGCGGCGTGATGGCGGTCAAGATCACGCCCCTCAGCCACCCGGCAAACAGGCCTCTTGTGCCATTGAACAGAATGAAGGTCACAAACACCGGCCCCACGGCCAACAGCACCGCCAAGGCAATCCGCGCTGTCACCAATATACCGACCGTGCCCAGCATCAAGAACATGCCCGCCAGCCACATCAGATTGACCGGCGTGAAGGCCCCCTGCAACGTGGGCCGCACGCCAGGACCACCAACCGTTTGGGCCGTCTCGGTAATGACGTTGAAAAGTATATCAATCTTGTCAGCAAAGAGCTGAGTCGCCGATCCGCGAACCCCCAAAAGAGCACTGGCAATCTGGTCCGGCGCGCCAACAGCGAGATTCCAGACCACGCTTTGATAGGCCACCCAACTGGTCGCAAAGGTCAAGACGACGCCCAAGGTGATCATGCGAGGGGTTAGGGTGCTTATCCCGATCTTCGAACGACCGGTGAGCAGCGCAATGGCAAAGAGCGCGATATAGAGGGTGAGGACCAAAGTCAGCGCAGGAACCAGAGCACCGTTAGAACCAAACAGATTGGTGAAGGCCGCCGAAGTCACCTCCGCGCTCATACAGTCTACAGCCCGTAGAGCCGGTGCGACCCCCGTCGATGCAGCATCCAGAACGGCGGTACACTGGCTCATTGACGCGCCTCTGGTCGCACAGCACCATGGGAAGCGTCGCCGGGCCACGGATGTCCGGTGAGGGCCTGATACCAAGCCTCAGGTGCGTCGCCGACCTGCTTTCGAAGCTGATCCAATTGCCTGACGGTGGTTTCGCGGCCGGAAAGGACCGTGAGCAGCTCGGGCATTGAGGACAGGTCCAGCCGAACCACAACGGAGGCATCAGGCTGGCGAACCAGAAAACACCGGCTGTGGGCGGGCAGATTGCGGATGATCTCAAGCTCATGCTGGGTGAGACCAAATCCCTCGCAATAGTCCTCTTCGCGCGCCCGAGCATTGGGCATGAAGATCATGGTTGCCGTCTGCTCAACCAACGCGGTGGATATACGGCTATCGAGCGCGTCACGGGCCGATTGGGTCGCGAAACCCACAAGGGCATTGCGCTTACGAAGGGTCTTGAGCCAATCGCGAATGCGGGCGGCAAAGACCTCATCATCCAAGGCCTTCCAGCCCTCATCGATCAGGATCAGGGTCGGGTGACCATCTAACCGTTCCTCGATCCGATGGAACAGATACATCATCACAGGCGTGCGCAGACGCGGCGTCTCGAGCAGGCTCGTCATGTCAAAACCAAGGGTCTTGGCTGACAGGTCGAGCAGGTCATCATTATTGTCGAACAGCCAGCCATATTCCCCCTCGCCGACCCAAGCGGTCAGCCGAGAGGCGAGATCGCCCGGTTGCGGCCTGCGCGAACCGGCCAGCAATTCGCGAAAATGGGATAGGCGGCGCAGCTTGGGATCATTGGCATAGGCCGCATCAACCGCCGCCGCGATGGTCGCCAACTCTTCGGGGCCATCCGCATCGAGCAGAACCGCTAACCAGTCGCGTTGAAAGGCGCGGTTGGTCGGGCTGTCGGGAAGGGCCAGAGGATTAAAACCGGTCGGCTCGCCCGCAGAGATCCGGCTATAGCGACCGCCAATGCCGCGAATAAAGACTTCGGCGCCCCGGTCCTTATCGAACAGGACGGTGCGTGGCTCAAACCGCTGGGCCTGAGCGGCGAGAAAGTTCATGACCACGGTCTTGCCGGAACCGGACGGGCCAATGACCGTGAAATTGCCCAGATCGCCATTATGGAAATTAAAGAAAAAGGGCGTAGCACTGGTGGTCTCAAGGACCGCCACCGGATCACCCCAGTGATTGCCCTCGGCCTGGCCTAAGGCAAACCCATGCAGCGACCCAAAGCAGGCCATATTGCCCGACGAGATCAATGAGCGCCGTACAATCAGCGATTCATTGCCCGGCATCTGACCCCAAAAACCGGGCTCGAGGTTCATATCCTCGCGGACCGCAACAGCGCCAGCATCACCGAGCGCCGCCGCACAGGCGGCCGTCAGCGCGTCTAAGGTCTCGAGGGTGTCAGAGCGCACCAGGACGGACAGATGGTGGTCGCCAAATCCAACCGCGCCCAAACCTAGCGCGTCGCGGGCGGCATGAAGTTCCGCCCGCTCAGCCATGGCCTCTTCATCGGCTGACCGCAGACGGCGCACCGCCAAGTCGATCCGTTCGCGCGACACTTGGCGATCAGAGGGGGCGTAGCTTTCTGTGAGCACCATTTCACAGGGAATTCGGAGCAGAGAATCAGTCAGGCCCGGCGAGGTCGTATCGGGATAGTCTTTCAGCGACACCAAGGCCGCAAAACTACTGCTGCCCGCGCCCTTCAGTTCCAAAGCGTCCGCGCCAAAACTGACCCGCCTATAGGCCAGCATATCAGCGATCATGGTGCCTTCGAACGGCCGCCGAACCGGTTTCATTTCCCCATTATAGAGGGCGGAGAGAAACTCCAATATTTCCGAACAGGCCCCGGACTTGCCCTGATAGTTGCTTAAGGGCCGGGCTCCATAGGCGCCCAAGGTGGTGACCATCGCATTGGCCGCCGCCCGCAGGTCGCGAATGTCCTGCGGGTTCGCCTGCGGGCCTTCGGAGCGATCCTGCGAGCGGGTGATCTGGCGCGCGACCCGTTCGACCCAACCGGTCTTTCCGCGAGCCGGACGCCGCAGCAGGGTCACAAACTGATCATTGACGAACAGGGCACCACTGGACAGCTTATTGTCCCAGCACTGGTCAATATGGGCCGTCAGGGGGTCGGCAAACTTGCCACGCAATTCGGTCTGAACGCGGCGGCGGATGACGTGGTGATAGAGAACGAAGCGGGCATCCAGAGTGCTACGGAGCATGAGCTCACGCGTTGCGGCCAAGGCGTTCAGCTCAGCACTGTCGGCCGTCTCAAAGCTTATGCCGGGCACCAAGAGGGTCATCATGACCGAGCCATCGCGCAACAGGACGACCTGCTCATCGAGCAGCTTCGCATAGGGCAAACGGTCCCCGGCTAGAGCCTCACGGCTCCTACGCCCCATAGTGCCAAACATGCCCACCAAGGTCGCTCCTCAAGTTCCGTAGCTGTTGCAGCGCCAGCGCCGCCAGTTTGAAATCCGTGGGCAACGGCTCACCTTGGTCAGCCAAAGATCGAAAATTCGAGGTTCCCGCAGGCAGGCAAGATAACCAATAATATGCAGCAACACCGCGACCGGAAGGGCGAGGAAACTCTTTGTGATCAGAAAGACCTCGGTCGTCAGCGCCGCATTGATAATGAAATAGCTATAGGTCACGCCCGCAAACATCTGCGGACGGGCAAGGGCGCGGTGTACTGGAAAACGGATGAGGTCCATCGTCGCTTAACCGAGGGCCGCGGCGGATCTGATCCCGGACACGATGGCCCCTGCGCCGAACAGGATGAAGCAGCCCAATATGACCGTCGCGCCAAATCGCCAGTTCATCCGACCCGTCAGCATCATCAGGCCGACCGTGGCCACAGCCATGACGGCAATAGCGGTCGCAACACTGCCCAACAGGGTGCCTTGAATCCAATTGAGGGCGGCGACGATCGGACCAGAGCCCTGAGGGTTAGTGGTCACCTGGGCATGGGCCGACAGTGGCAGGGCTGAAATGGACGCAACGAGCCCTAAAAACTGAGATTTTTTCATTTTGGCGACCTCCGCACAGATTCAGCAAGCCTAGACATTATCGCAGAAACATAGGCTTTCGTCTCTGGGATTTGAGGAATGCCCCCTGCGCTGAGCACGCGGCTCGGCCCCGCATTATAGGCGGCCAAGGCCTTTTCGATGTCGCCGTCGAACCGGTCCAACTGGATCTTCAAATAGCGCGCGCCCCCTTCGAGGTTCGACAGCGGATTGGCAATATCAACGCCCATCTCACGCGCTGTTCCAGGCATCAGCTGCGCCAGCCCATGGGCTCCCGCGCTGGACCTTGCGTTGGTTTGCCAACGGCTCTCTTGCCAAACCACCGCCTCTAAAAGCGCCGGGCTAATGTCGTATTTTCTAGCAAGCATCGCGATGTGAGCGCGCCAGGCTGCGGGACCCGCCGTATCTGAGACATGGGTGAAACTGCGCTCGGCGCGTGGGCCGACCTCTACCAGGTCTGGCGCGGCTGACTTGGGGGCTCCCGCCACCCAGACAAAGCCATTGGTACCCAGTTCCATCACATCCGCTTGAGCACTGACCGTAGAGGACAGCAGAGCAAGACCCGCCAAGGCACCAACCACAGCGCCCTGCGTGCAAAGGACTCTCACACCGCGCTTAGAATTGGGTTCAAGATTGCGCATGACTGCAGCTTTCGGTGGGGCGCTGACAGCACCGACATGGCGCTATTAGCTCAGCTTCACGTCAGTTCTATGACAGTATGCGGATTAAATTCCAAGCCACTGCCATAGTCCTTAACGGGCGCTATACCGCCCTTCACCCCGGTCAAACCCCCGTTCGGTCGATGCCGAACGAGGGCCTGTGACCCTTTAGGGTTTAGAACTTCATCTGGGCCGACACTGAAATCAGGCTTCCCATCTTGTAGGTATTGATGTCAACGCGGTTACTGCCAACGATCTGATATTCTTCGTTATTACGGCCTGTCAGATTGCGCGCCTCGAACTTTAGCTCAACATCGCGGCCTGCAACGGCCACGCCTTGACGCGCGACAAAGTCCAGCGAGAAGCCGGGATAGGCGTAGATGTCAGGCTGCCCGGAATTGACCAGACCACGGCTCGAAACGCGCTT
>CANKPO010000043.1 GCA_947484535.1 Caulobacteraceae bacterium | reverse complement strand
TACCCTGCGCGGCGTCGGTACACCGCGTGTCTTTGTTGAACCGGAATCGGCCAGCGGTATGCTGATTCAACTTTGGCCAAAGGATCGCCCCCATCGCTGGCGCGACACGCTCGAACAGACGGCGTAATCGATAGGATGTGAGGAACGACGGTGAAATATCATCTTTCTGATCAAGAACGTGAGACGGGGATCATTCCCTCTGAGACCTTGAAGGCTATTGCCGAGGCGGTGCGCACAACCGGCTATGCCGTGGTGGGCAATGTTGTCTCGCAGGAGACCATCGATCTCTTGACCGGCTCTGTTCTCGAAGATGTCGAGCGGGTGCGCGCAACGGGAAAGAAGACGCGGCACGAGGAAAATACCGGCGAGGGCCATCTCCAGCTCGGTTTGCGGCGCTATGGTCCCTATGTGCGGGCTGATCTGGTTGCCAATCCGGTGATTGAGGCTGTGGTGGCGGCGATCCTTGGCGAAGGCGCTTGGCTTGGCTTCTATAATGGCAATGTCAATTGCCCGGGCAGCGCCTATCAACCCCTGCATTTTGACCGCCCCTATTCATGGAAGACGCCTGAGGATGCTGAGCGCGATGGCCAAAGCTGGCCGCCGCCGACCACAACCTTGAGCTGTTCCATCGCTCTTGAAGAAATTACCGAGGCCAATGGGGCGACCGAAATCTATCCTCGAAGCCATCTTGAAACCGAAGCGGTCAACTGGGCTCAAAACCGGGTCGAGCCCTATCCAGACCTGATTGAAAAGTGGAGCCCACCCGCACGGATGCCCATTCCTCAGGGCGGTGTCTGTTTTCGAGATCCGCGCATGTGGCACCGGGGCGTGCCCAATCCCGCGAGTAAGCCTCGCGCCATGATCGCGGCCACCTATCATGCGGGTCGCTGTAAGCACTGGCGCGGGATCTATATCCAAGACCTCGATCCGCAGACGCTCGAACATTGTGCTGCGGACCCAACCCTGCGCCTGATGGATGACCGCAGCCTCGTTGATGGCCGTCTGGTCTTTCAGTCCGACGTGCGTGAAGTGTTTGAGTCCGCCCCAAGCCGCTTTGGCATCAATCGCAATGTCCGGTTCATTGATGGGCCAGAACGGGTCAATCATTTCCAGGACTCCCATGAATTGGGCGGTGCCCGCGTGGTGATGGGCGAGATCTCGCCGGAAGGATGACGACCATGCGGGTACTCTTTATCGGCGGTACGGGTGAGATTTCCTTCGCCTGCGTTGAGGCGGCCAAAAGGGCGGGCCATGCGGTCACCCTGTTCAATCGCGGCAAGGCCTTTGACGCGGCCCGCTTGGGCGTCGAGCAGTGGATCGGTGATTTTGCTGATGATGCGGCCTATGCCGGACTGGCGCAGGGCGGCTTTGACGTGGTCTGCCAATTTCTCGCCTTTGACACCCAGGCGGTAGAGCGCGACATCCAGACCTTTGGCGGTCATTGTGGGCAGTACATCTTCATCTCGACCGCCTCGGCCTATCAAAAGCCTAGCCAAACCGCGCGGATCACCGAAGAGACCCCGCTCGACAATCCCTTCTGGGCCTATAGCCGTAGTAAGGCCGCTTGCGAGGCGCGGCTGTTAGAGGCCCACCTTGCGGGGCATCTGCCGGTGACGCTGGTGCGGCCCAGCCATACCTATCGCACCCGCATCCCCAGCGTCGTCATCACCGGCGATCATCTGGTCTGGCGCCTGCTGCGGGGCAAGCCGGTGATCGTGCCGGGCGATGGCGAGTCGATCTGGACCGTCACCCATTCTGAAGACTTTGCCCGCGCCTTTATCCAGCTCTTCGGTCACGACCATGCCCTGGGGCAGGCCTTTCACATTACCGATAATATCGGCCATAGCTGGAACCGGCTCCTTCGCGCTGCGGCCCATCAGGTGGGCGTGGCTGCTGATATCCGCCCAGTCTTGACCAAGACCCTGCTGACCTATGACCCCAATTGGGAAGGCCCATTGATGGGCGACAAGTCCAACAGCAAGATCTTCGACAATGGCAAGATCGCGGATCTGACCGGCGGCTGGCAGTGCGACATCTCGCTCGAGCAGGGGATCGCCAGGACCTGGCCGCGTGTCGCAGAGCGCTTGAACAATGGCTTTGAGCCGGACCCGAAGCTCGATGCGCTGATCGACCAGATCATAGCCGAGCAGTCTTGAGCCCTTTGCGCCACGCTTAAGCTGGCCTGACAGACCTTACTCTATTTGGCGGCCTTGGCGGGATCGTTCGCCCCCACAATTTGCCGGAACTCGGACCGGGCTGCCCAGAGGGCCAGAAGGCCAATGGGCAACATCATGAGGGTCAGTATCCCAATGGCGACGCCAATCTTGGCCGGATCCTTTAGCCAATAGTCACTGATCATGGCCACGCCCGTGGGGCCGATGGTGAAGGCCACCACATTGCCGATCAGGAAATAGAGGGCCATGGCGCGTGCACGCAGCTGGTTTGGCGCGATGGACTGAATGCTGACCGCTGGCAGACCTTGCGCCACGCCAAAGCCGAAGGACAGGGCCGCGATACAGCCCATGGCCGCCCAGCCATTGGGCATGAAGGGGGCCATGACCGCAAAGGGTAGCCCGATCAGAGCGCCACCGATGGATATGGCAAGCGCCGCATCCTTCCGTCCAGCCGCGATCCATCGATCTGAGGCCCACCCGCCCAGAAAGATCCCGGAGGTGTTGAAGATCAACAGGACCGCGCCATAGACCGCACCCACGGTGGAAATGTTCCAGCCATGGGCCCGCACCATGAAGGCTGGCGTCCAGGTCAAATAGGCGGCGATGGGGACGCCGATGATCGAATAGCCCATGGCCAGAAGCAGGAAAATCCGCCCGCGCTCGCGCATGAAGCGGCCAAAGCCGTCTGAGACACTCGCATCGGCCTTGGCCAGCTCTTGGCGCTGGGGCTCACGCAAGGCCCAGACCGCGATGGCGAGCACTGGTCCGGGCAGGCTGACCAGCAAGAAGGCCAACTGCCAGGTCCGCAATTCACCCAAGATCGGCAAAACGACCGGCGGTGCGGTTGAGGCCCATCCAATAACGGCGCCGCCAATGATCAGGGCCAGACCCACTCCGGCCACCGCGCCCATGGCATAGATGCTCAAGGCCCGAGAGCGCTTTTCGGTTGGGAAACTGTCGGCAATCATCGAGAAGGCCGCCGGTGAAAGGCCTGCCTCACCAACCCCCACCCCAATCCGGGCAAGAAACAGCATGCCAAAACTCTTGGCCATCCCGCAGGCTGCGGTCATTGCACTCCAGAACAGGACGCTGACCAAGATCAGTTTGCGTCGCGAGCCTCGGTCTGCCAGCCAGCCCAAGGGTATCCCCATCAAGGTATAGAACAGGGTAAAGGCGAGACCGCTCAGCAGGCTAAACTGTGTGTCGGTGATATCCAGATCGCGCTGGATCGGCTCAACCAGTAGCGTCAGAATCTGCCGGTCAATAAAGGCCACGGCATAGGCCGCGAGCAGGACGAAGACGGTGGCCCAGGCCCTCGTACTCGAGGGCCAGCCAGGCGCAACATTCTGCTTTTGGGGCTCGAGCATCTCGTTGGTTTGGATCATGATTTAAGCCGCCCTCTTGTGTCTATCCCCTATTCCTTTCATCCCCACTATTATTATGCAAGTGCGCAAATCGCGATTTGGTATATGTACCAATCTCACTCGCAACCCTCATAATACTGAGGCGGATTGTCGCAGCCTGCAGTGTTCGAAAAGGGGCAATTTAGGCAATTTCAAGTCATTTTGATCTTAAAATCGCACCTTCGACCATCCTGCTCAATTTTAAGAAGAATTCAAACCTGGGCAAACACGTATGACGTTCCGGGGAAATTTCATTAGTACCCTAACGTCGTATTTAGGGCTAAGTTTTGGCTTGTCGGTAGGTTAACGCGATGATTCAGAACGAAGACTACCGCTAGAGGCTGCCATGAATGTCGACCACGTTTCAAACCCATTAGATGTAGCACTCGGCGCGCGTATCCGCGTGCGTCGCAAATCCTTGGGCCTGTCTCAGGATGATTTGGCCGTGCAGGTTGGTCTTACCTTCCAACAGATTCAGAAATATGAACGCGGTGCAAACCGCGTCAGCTTCTCGCGTCTGGTCGAGATTGCCCGCACCTTGAAGTGCCGTGTGCAGGACCTGATCGGGGATTTGGATGTCGAGGGTGAAGTGTCTGATCAGGTTGCGGCCGAGGCTGTGCAGTTGAAAGAGACCGGAGCCTTGGAATTGATCCGAGCCTATAGCGCGATCCGCTCTGCGGGTCGCCGACGGATCGTTGTCAGCCTTGCTCAAACCCTGTCCAAAGAAGATGAGCCAGAGGCCTTGGTCCCTGCGCTTTGAGCCTAAAGGCTCCGATAGACCGCCTCGATCAGGGCGGTCGCGCGCGGGTCACCGACCAGATGCACCGACTGACGGGTCATGACATAGGCGCCCGATAGGCCGGTCTTGGGATCTGCAAAGGCGCAGGACCCGCCCCAGCCATAGTGCCCGACGACCGTCGGTGATGGGCCAAAGACGGGCTCGAGACTGTTGCGCATGGGACCCGCAGCCCAACTGACCTTGCGTTGCAAGACCAGATCAGGTCCGCAGATGCGTTCCTGCGTGACCTCTGCCGCTGTACCGGGCGATAAAAGCGCCTGCCCGTCCAACTGTCCATCATCGGCCAGCAGGGCCATGATCCGGGCCAACGCCGGGGCGGTGGCATGGCCATTGGCTGATGGGATCTCAACACGCCGCCACTGGGCCGATTCCCGCCCCAGCGGCGCGGCCCAGCGCGTGCCAAAGGCAAGGCGGCGAGGCTCGGTCATCTCGCCCAAATCCGGCATACCGGTGGGCCGTTGCATATCGGCGCAGCGGCCATGTTCGCTGTCGGGCAGACCGATCCAAAGGTCCAGATCATGAGGCTGTGCCAAGTCCTCACGTAGCGCCGTGCCCAGCGAGCGCCCATCCACCCGCCGAAAGATCTCGCCGACCAGATAGCCAACCGTGATGGGGTGATAGCCGCTGGCTGTGCCCGGCCTCCAGATCGGGGCCATGGCCGCTAGCTTGCCGCAGATGACCTCCCCGTCAAACCACAGGGCCGGGTCAAATTCCTCGGCAATGCCGCAGAGACCGGCCTGATGGGACAGGACCTGAGCGATGGTAATGGCACCCTTGCCCTCAGCAGCGAAGGCAGGCCAGATCGAGGCGACGGTCTGGTCATAGGCCAAGAGCCCCTGATCGACGAGGCGGGCCATCATCAGGCTGGCCAAGACCTTGGTGGTTGAAAAGACCGGCGTCAGGGTGCGCTCATCAAAGGGCCGGGTTCGGGCCCGGTCCGCGTGACCGGCAAAGAGGTCGATGATGATCTCGCCGCGATCAGCCAAGGCAAAACGCGCGCCGACCTCCTGTCTCGAGGCGAAATTTTGGGTAAAGACCTCGCGCACGGCGGAAAATCGGTCGGGGCAAAGGCCGTGGATTTGGGGATGGTCAGTCATCGCGGGCCTTGGCCTAGTCCAGAAGGATGAGGGACACCTGATCGGAGCCTTGGGTCAAGCGCTTGCCCATGGCCACGATGGGCAAATCGCCGTGGCTGCCCGATTTGCAGGCCTCAATGGCCTCATAGACCCCGCCGACCGCTTGGCTGAGCGCATGGTGGGGGGCAATGCCCGCAAGGCAGGCCTGCGCCATCAGGGCGGCCAATAGATCGCCGACCCCGTTCGGGGCTGATGGCAAGAGGGCATGGGTGACGAGCCAAGCCTCCCCCTTAAGGGCCAAGACCACGCCCAAGCCCTCGTCGCAGGGCACAGAGGAGACCATGACGGTGCGGCCCATGGTGCGCGCCGCTGCTAGGGCGCTGGCCGGATCGGTCACGGGCAGGCCAGAAAGATGGCTAAGCTCCCAACCATTGGGCGCGAGAAGATCGGCACGGGGAACCAGATGCTGAGCCAAGGCTTCGGCGACCTCTGGCTTGACATAGAGACCCTTGCCCGTGTCGCCCATGACGGGATCGACGAGGATCAGCGGCGGGGCCAGCCCCGCATCGGCCCGCGCGGCCCGGATGGCGTCTATCGCCTTGGCTGCGGCTTGGATCTGATCGGGATGGGAGAAATAGCCGGTCAGGACCAGATCAAAGGCGGCAAAATCGCCCTTGGCCTCGATACCATTGAGCACCCCTTGGAACAGGTCCGGACTGACCGCGCCGCCGCCCGGCGCCCCAAGGCCGGGATGGCGACCAAACAGGACTGTGGGTGCCAGAACAGCATCAATGCCCAAGACCGCGAGGGCAAGGGATTGGGCCCCGCCACCGACTCGGCTGGAGGCAACGAAGCTAGACATCAAAAGGGCGCGCGTCATGGAGCCTCTATGCCCCCGAACGCGCGCCCTTGACCACCCCTTGCGGGGTAGCTGAGACAAAAAGCCTTGATCGCCTAGTAGCGATAATGGTCCGGCTTGAAGGGACCAGCCTGCGGAACATCAATATAGTTGGCCTGTTCGGTGGTCAGGGTCGTCAGCTTGGCGCCAAGCTTGGCCAGGTGCAGCAGGGCGACCTTCTCGTCCAGCGCCTTGGGCAGGGTGTAGACCTGGTTCTCATAGGCCTTGCCGTTGGTCCACAGCTCGATCTGAGCCAAGGTCTGGTTGGTGAAGCTGGCACTCATCACGAAGGAGGGGTGACCGGTCGCATTGCCCAGATTGACCAGACGGCCCTCGGACAGAAGGATGATCTTCTTGCCATCGGGGAACTCGACATGGTGAACCTGTGGCTTGATTTCGTCCCAAACGAAATTCTTCAGGCCGGAGACTTGGATCTCGCTGTCAAAGTGGCCGATATTGCAGACGATGGCATTGTTCTTCATCGCGCGCATATGGTCGACCGTGATGACGTCCTTATTGCCGGTGGCGGTGACGAAGATGTCCGCCTTACCGGCCATGTCGTCCAGCGTCTGGACGTCATAGCCTTCCATGGCCGCTTGCAGGGCGCAGATCGGGTCGATTTCGGTGACCACGACGCGCGCGCCGCCATTGCGCAGGCTGGCCGCTGAGCCCTTACCCACATCGCCATAGCCGCAGACCACGGCGACCTTGCCGGCCAACATCACGTCGGTACCCCGGCGGATCGCGTCGACCAGGCTTTCGCGGCAGCCATAGAGATTGTCGAACTTGGACTTGGTCACGCTGTCATTGACGTTGATAGCGGGGAAGGGCAGTTCGCCCTTGGTGGCCATCTGGTAGAGGCGATGAACGCCGGTGGTGGTCTCTTCCGACACGCCCTTGATGGCGTCGCGAATAGCCGAATAGAAGCCGGGCTTTTCCTTGAGGTAGCGCTTCATCACTGAGAACAGCGCCTCTTCCTCCTCGTTCTGCGGATTGTCGAGGACGCTGGCGTCCTTCTCGGCCTTGGGGCCAAGCACGCAGAGCAGGGTGGCGTCGCCGCCATCGTCGAGGATCAGGTTGGGATAGCCGCCGTCCGACCATTCAAAGATCTTGTGGGCATAGTCCCAATATTCAACCAGATTTTCGCCCTTGAAGGCAAAGACCGGGGTTCCGACTGCGGCAATTGCGGCGGCGGCATGGTCTTGGGTCGAGAAGATGTTGCACGAGGCCCAGCGCACATCGGCGCCAAGGGCCTGCAGGGTCTCGATCAGCACGGCGGTCTGGATGGTCATGTGCAAGGACCCGGCGATCCGAGCACCCTTGAGCGGTTGGGCAGGGCCATATTCCTCACGCGTGGCCATCAGGCCCGGCATTTCGGTCTCAGCAATCAAGATTTCCTTGCGGCCAAAGGCGGCGAGGGAGATGTCGGCAACGATATAGTCGGCCACGGTGAGGCTCCTGACGGGAATTTCGATGGCCGTCTATAGCCCCTTCGGTGCGAAGGGGCAATAAAGACATAAAGATATCTTTATATGAGCTGCGTGAACCTAGCGGTCTTCGTCGAAACGGTTGGCGATCAGGGCGCCGAGGGCATCTAGGGCGGCTTCGGCTTCAGGGCCTTTGGCGGCAATATCGATGGTCGAACCAATGCCGGCGGCCAGCATCATCAGGCCCATGATGGAGCGGGCATCGACGGTCTGACCCTCACGGCTGACCATCACCTCTGCATCGAACCCTGAGGCGACCTTGACGAACTTGGCAGAGGCCCGTGCGTGGAGCCCGCGTTCGTTGATGATCTCGACGGTCCGGCTGAGGCTCATTTGTCTCCCGCCAGAACATAGGAGGCGACAGAAATATATTTGCGGCCTGCCTCTTGGGCATGGGCCACGCAGGTCTCGAGGCTTTCACGGCCCCGAACGCTGGCCAACTTGATCAGCATGGGCAGGTTCAGCCCGGCAATGACTTCGGCGCTGGTCTGTTCCATCACCGAGATGGCCAGATTGGAGGGGGTTCCGCCGAACATGTCGGTCAGCAGGATGACGCCGTTGCCGCTATTGACGGCCTCTGCAGCGGTCAAGATATCGGTGCGCCGCTGCTCCATATCGTCGTCCGGACCAATACAGACCGCGACAACATCCGGCTGAGGCCCGACGACATGTTCCATCGCCTGACGAAATTCCTCGGCCAGCCGCCCGTGGGTGACGATCACAAGCCCGATCATGCAAAATCTCTCAAGGGGTCTCTCAAGGGGTCGCTCACGGGGCCTCGCACGGGATCGCTCCCGAGCGCAGCAAGAACGCTGCGCAGACAGTTCATATGTCGCTTATCATCGGACGGGAAGGGGGTGCAATGCCATGTCGATCATTGGCAAGCAAAGGGCTGAAAAAGGATCCACCGCGATCATGGGCAG
>CANKPO010000042.1 GCA_947484535.1 Caulobacteraceae bacterium | reverse complement strand
CTGCTGAGACCAGAGCCGGTCAGATCAGTTGGGTTTCGCCGCCCGTTTGGCCATCATGAGTTTAATCTGGCTGCGGCAAGCCTCCGACAGCCTGTCCATATTCTTGATCAGGCAGGCCCTGACGGCCTTACGATCACGCTGTTCCATCTGGACCTGACAGAACTTCACCAGATCGGGTCTGCACACCGCGCGGGCATCTTGCGCGTGGGCGGCGGGGGCCAAGGCGAGGCCCGCGACGAGCATCAGAACGGACAGTTTCATCTTTGAGCTCCTAAGGCCGGACGACATCTGAATACAGATCGGTCCGGACAGTCGTGCCAAGGTGGCGGGCAAAGGGCAAGGGCTAGCCTCATTGATCGTGCGCATTGTCCATGACGATCCACAATTGGGTTGCAGAGTGAACTGCGGCCGGGCGCTTGATAGATGTGCGTTCGCCGCAATCTACATCAGGCCTAGTGCCTTGAAACTGGCAACGCCGTCGCGGCCGACGACCAGATGGTCGTGAACACTGATCCTGAGGGTGCGGCCCGCCTCGATGATCTGCTTAGTCATGTCGATATCGGCGCCCGACGGACTGGGATCGCCCGAGGGGTGATTGTGGACCAGGATGATCGATGAGGCTGACAGTTCCAGAGCCCGGCGCATGACCTCGCGCGGATAGACCGGCGCATGGTCTACCGTGCCTTGGCCAAGCTGTTCATCGGCGATCAGTTGGTTTTTCTTGTCGAGGAACAGGACCCGAAACTGTTCGCGCGCCTCGCTGGCCAACATGACCCGCACATAGCCCAGCAGCGCGGTCCAAGAGGAGATCACAGTGCGCTTGCGCAGGCCCGCCCGCATCTGACGCAGCGCCCCCTCCTGCATCAGCTTAAGGTCCAGAGCCGCCGCCTCGCCAATGCCCGCCACGCTCTGAAGCTCATCGAGCGACGCCCCCAGAACGCCTGCCATATCGCCAAACCGGGTGAGCAGGGCCTTGGCCCGAGGCTTCACGTCGCCGCGCGGAAAGGTGCGAAACAGAAACAGCTCTAGCACCTCATAGTCTGGCAAGGCCTCCAGCCCGCCCTTGCGCGCCCTTTGACGCAGGCGGTCACGGTGGCCGTAGAGATCATGGGCTACGGCCGTATCCTCAAAACCCTGTTCGTCTTGGGGCATAGATTTGATCCGACTTGAGGCTCAGCGGTCCAGCGATAGGCGCAGGATAGACCGGTCCTCGATGGTCGTCATGATCTAATATGGCGAAAAATTTAAAACGATTTAGAGTTTACCCTCTTCGCGTCATTGCGAGGCGCTTAGCGCCGAAGCAATCCAGGGGAACATCAATTGGGGTCCGTTCGCGTCTGCTGGATTGCATCGCTTTGCTCGCAATGACGCGGGGGAGAAAACAAGGCCCCCTTCGGCGCTGCGCGCCACTTCCCCCAGAGGGGGAAGATCTTGGTGTTCTAAATCTTCCCCCTCTGGGGGAAGTACCGGCGAAGCCGGGGTAGGGGGCTCAATCCACGCGCCCCAGTCTTGAACCCTAGGCTCACGCCATCACGCAGGCCGGAAAAGGCCTGCAGGCGAGGCTGTGAAGACTTCATAGCCGTCTTCGGTCACGCCGATAGAGTGCTCGCACTGGGCCGAGAGGGACTTGTCGCGGGTCACCGCCGTCCAGCCATCGGCCAGAAGTTTCACCTGCGGCTTGCCCAGATTGACCATGGGTTCGATGGTAAAGAACATGCCGGGCTTGAGCACCTCGCCCTCGCCCTTACGGCCAAAATGCAAAATGTTGGGATTGTCGTGGAACACTTGGCCAAGGCCGTGGCCGCAGAAATCGCGCACGACTGAACAGCGCATGGACTCGATATAGGACTGGATCGCCCAGCCAATATCACCAAGCCGTGCGCCGGGTTTCACAGCCTTCATGCCACGGTCCATGGCCTCATAGGTCACGTCGATTAGGCGCCGCGCACGAGGGGCCACGTCACCGATGGGGTACATGCGGCTGGTATCGCCATGCCAGCCATCGACGATGACCGTCACATCGATATTGACAATATCGCCGTCCTTCAGCGCCTTGGGGCCCGGAATGCCGTGGCAGACGACGTGGTTGGGTGAGATGCAGACGGTCTTGGAATAGCCGCGATAGAACAGGCAGGCAGGCAAGGCACCGTGATCTAGCACAAATTCCCGCGCCAGACGGTCCAACTCATCGGTCACAGCCCCGGCCACCACATAGGGGGTCAGCATGTCGAGGCATTCGGCCCCCAACCGTCCAGCCCGCCTCATGCCCTCAAAATCCTCCTGAGTATGGATCTTGATAGCCGAGGTACGGATGCGCGCTTCCAATTGGTCGAGGTCGGACATGGTCAGCTCCAGAACCGCTGGAAACCCAACGGCCGCTTCTAGATCGCGAGTCTAACACAAAAGTTCAATGGGTTGGATGGGGAAGTGAGGGGGCAGAAAACAAGGCCCCCTTCGGCCCTTCGGGCCACTTCCCCCAGAGGGGGAAGATTTGCGGTTCTGGATCTTCCCCCTCTGGGGGAAGTACCGGCGAAGCCGGGGTAGGGGGCTTTACTGCGCCACCATCGCTTCGGCCTGTTTCAGATCGACCGACACCAGTTGCGACACGCCCTGTTCAGCCATGGTCACGCCAAACAGCCGGTCCATGCGCGACATGGTCACGGGATTGTGGGTGATGGCGATGAAGCGGGTCTGGGTGCGTTGACGCATTTCGGCCAGCATGTTGCAGAACCGGTCGACATTGGCATCGTCGAGCGGCGCATCCACCTCGTCCAGCACGCAGATCGGGGCGGGATTGGCCAGAAAGACGCCGAAGATCAGGGCTGCCGCCGTCAAGGCCTGCTCGCCGCCGCTCATCAGCGACATGGTCGAGAGGCGCTTGCCCGGAGGACAGGCAAAGATTTCAAGACCAGCCTCGAGCGGGTCGTCGGACTCGATCAGTCGCAACTCAGCCTGACCGCCGCCGAACAGGGCTTGGAACAGGGTCTGGAAGTGGCCATTGATCACGTCAAACGCCGCTAGCAGCCGCTCGCGGCCCTCGGCATTGAGCGATTCAATCCCGTCGCGCAGACGCCCGATGGCCCCGGTCAGGTCGGCCCGCTCAGAGCGCATGGCCTCAAGCCGGGTTGCATATTCGGCGCTTTCCTCTTCGGCCCGCAGATTGACCGCGCCGATCTGGTCACGCTCGCGTTCCAGAGCCATCAGGTGCGCCTCAATCCCGCTGGCATCGGCGGGGACGGCGGTGGCTTCCTCAGCGATGCGGCGGCCCAGTTCGTCCGGCTCGATGCGGATAGCATCCCGGATCGTCTGGGCCATCTCGGCTAGACGCTCGCGGGCGGCGTCAAGACGGGCGGACAAGGCGGCGCGAAGTTCGCGCGCTTCAGAGGCGCGTTGCTCAGAAGCCCTCTGCTCACGGTCGGCCTGAATGCGCAGATTGTCGGCATTGGCCAGCGCCTCACCGGCGCGGTCACGGCGGGCCTCAGCGACGCTATATTCATCCAGCAGCTTGAGCTTGCGCTCTTCCAGCGCCTCGGGAGCCGTGCGGGCCTCGATCAGGGCTGCTTCGACCTCAGCGCGGTCCTTGGCTAGGGCGGCGAGGCGGCTATCGGTCGAGGCGGCGCGGCGCGTCCAGTCGGCCCGGTCGCGGTCCAGCGCCTCCATCCGCCGCGCCCGTCCGGCCCGTTCGCGGCCTTCATTGTCCAAGGCCGAGCGAGCGGCGCTTGCGGCTTCGCGGGCTTGGGTGGACTGGGCACGAGCGGCGGTCAGTTGCGGGGCCAAGTCGTCACCAGCGGGAATGGCACCGAGATCGGCCTCGGCTTGAGCGGCAAAGACCATCGCCTCATCATATTCGGCCTGAAGCCGGACAAGGGTCTCGTTCAAGGCCTGAGCCCGCGCATCGCGGCGCACGGCGTCGCGGGCCAGTTGCTCGACCCGGTCGCGGGCCGTTCCTAGCGCACGTTCAGCCTCGGGCGGCGCACGGCGCGCATTGCGCAGGGCCTCATCCGCCGCTCGCACGCGCTGGCTTGCGGCCTGATGGGCAAGGCTGGCCTCGGCGGCGGCGGGCGACAGATTGGCAATCTCGGCCTCGACCTCGGACAGCCGGGTGCGCTGTTCAAGGCGAACGGCTGCTGGCTTGGGCGCATCGGCGCGGGCGACAAAGCCGTCCCAGCGCCAGAGGTCACCCTCTTTCGAGACCAAACGCGCACCGATTGGTAGGGTGCCTTGCAGGCGCTCACCATCTTCACGCGACACGACGGCGGTAAAGGCAAGGCGTGCGGCCAGGGCGGGCGGGGCCTTGATCAGCGGGGCAAGCGGTGTTGCACCTTGCGGCCAGGTCGGACCATCCGTGTCGCGTCCGCCCCAGAAGGACGGGGCCTTTCGATCAAGCGAGGCGTCAAGATCATCGCCAAGGGTGGCGGCGAGAGCGGCCTCAAAGCCCCGGTCGGGCGACACATCATCCAGCGCGGGGGCAAAGCCACCCTTGCGCGGCTGGGCGGTCAGTTGGGTCAGGCCCCGCGCTTCGGTCTTGAGGCGGCCAAGCTGGTCTTCGAGCTTGCGGGCCGTTTCACGGGTCGCAGCTTCTGCGGTTGCGGCCTCAGTCCGTTCGGTTTCAGCAGCTTCCACGGCGGCGCGGGCGAGGCGGAGGGTTTCAAGCGCGGCATCGAACCTTGCCTTGGCTGCTTCGGCTTCTGGTGCCGTATCGGGGCCAAGATTGGCGCGGTCGGCTTTGGCGGCCTCGAGCGCACGGTCGGCGCGGGCTAGACGGGTGCGGGCCTCTTCGGCTCTCGCTAGGGCGGCACGGCGCGCGGCCTGTTCGCCAGCGGCGCGGGCGGCGAGCTGTTCGACCTCGGTTTCAGCGGCGGCGCGGGCCCGTTCGGCGGCGTCGGCGGCGGCTTGAAGCTGAGGCATCCGTTCGGGCGCAGCGGCTATGCGGGCGGCGAGGTCGCTGCGTTCCAGCTCGATCTTGCTGAGGGCGGACTTAGCGTCATCGACAATCTGGACCTCACGCTCGCGGTCCTCGTCGAGGCGGCGAAGATCATCGCTCAGACGGCGCACGGCTTCAGCCGCTTGGGCGGCATCGCGCTCCGCCCGATCCTTTTCGATGGCGAGGCGGTGAAGGACCGCCGCAGCGACCTGTTCTTCTTCGCGCAAGGGGGCAATGGCCTGCTCCGCCGTCAGGGCTTGAGCCGCTGCAAACGAGGCCTCGCGGGTGGTGATCTCGACGGTACGTCCGGCCTCTTGGCTCTCGCCATCGACCCGCACCAGCACATCGCGCGCTTCGGTCCAGCGTGAGAACAGGACGGCGCCTTGCAGGGCGCGGATCTCGCCGGATAGACGCTTATACTTCTCTGCCTGCCGGGCTTCGCGCTTGAGGCGGTTGAGGGCGGTTTCGAGCTCGTTGGTCACATCATCGAGCCGCGATAGGTTGGTTTCCGCTGCCCGCAGGCGCAGCTCGGCCTCATGGCGGCGGGTGTGCAGACCTGAAACGCCAGCGGCCTCTTCCAAGATGCGGCGACGGTTCTGCGGCTTGGCGGCAATCAGTTCGGAAATCTGGCCCTGTCGTACGAGCGCCGGAGAATTGGCCCCCGTCGAGGCATCGGCAAACAGAAGTTGAACGTCACGCGCGCGGACTTCACGGCTATTGACCCGGTAGGTCGAGCCTGCCCCCCGATCAATGCGGCGGACAACCTCGATGGTCTGATGGTCGTTGAACTGGGCCGGGGCCGTGCGGTCGCTATTGTCGATGGTCAGGGTGACTTCGGCATGGTTGCGCGGCACCCGGGTGCCCGCACCGGCAAAGATCACCTCATCCATGCCGCCTGCGCGCATGGCCTTGGCTGAACTGGCCCCCATGACCCAGCGCAGGGCCTCCAGAAGGTTAGACTTGCCGCAGCCATTTGGGCCGACAACACCCGTGAGTCCGGGCTCGATCCGAAACTCAGTCGGTTCGACAAAGGACTTAAAGCCCGAAAGGCGAAGCCTCTGAAATTGCACGGGCTAGGTCTGGTGGCCTATTTTGCAGCCGCTTCGGCCGCAGCAATGGCCGTGTCAAAGGCCGCGATCGTTTGCTCACCATCGAGCTTCTCACCATTGATGAGGAAGGTTGGGGTGCCGGTAATATTGTCCTGCTTGGCGAACTTCTCGACGCGGGTCGCAAGGGCCTTGAGCGCCTTTTCGTCCGAGACGCAGGCCATGAACTGCTCTTCGGTCATGCCAGCAGACTTGGCCACCCGCACGAGGGGAGAGCGCATGTCACCGGTACGGAAGATTTCCTCTTGGCTGCGGAAAACGCCGTCCAGAACGCTAAAATATTTGTCCTTGCCGCCGCAACGCGCGGTCAGGAACCCTGCGGCTGCCAGCTCAGCAGGCGGGGTGATGAACTCGCGGAAAACATATTTCACCCGGCCGGTGTCGACATATTTGGTTTTGAACGCCGGAAAAACTTCGGCATGGAAGGTTGCGCAGTGCCCGCAACTGGCCGAAGCATATTCGACCACTGTGACCTTGGCGTCGGCCTTGCCCATGGTCATCTCTTCATCGGTGACCGCATTGCCCTTGCCTTGACCGCAGGCGGCGAGGCTCAAGGTGGAAAGCATCACGATCATTAGGCGGTTAAAGGCGCGCATCGGCAGGTTCCTTTGTAAAAAACAGGTCATTAAAGCGCGATTCCCTCGGCGACGCCCATAGGGACTTGATCGGCCCTAGGGAGGGGCCGTTTGGAGGCTATTATTTCTTGGCGTTGGACCGCTTCTTGGCGGCCGCGATCGCGGCATCGAGGTCGGCGAGGCTGTGCTTGCCCATCAGCTTTTGGCCATTGATGAAAAAGGTTGGCGTGCTGTCAAAATCACCGGCCTTGGCGATCCGCTCGACGCGGGCATTAAGACTGTCCAGTGCGGCCTTGTCGGTCAAGCAGGCCATGAACTGAGCCTCGGTCAGGCCTGCGGACTTGGCGACCTTCATGAGGGGGGTGCGTAGGTTCTGGGTTTCATAGACCTGTTGTTGCGCATGGAACACCCCATCCAAGGTCTTGAAATAGTTTTCTTTACCCGTGCAGCGCGCCAAGATGAACCCGGCAGCGGCCAGTTGAACTGGTTCGGTCAGGACCTCGCGGAAGACATATTTGACCTGGCCCGTATCGATATATTTCGCCTTGAAGGCGGGAAAAACGTCGATGGCAAAGGCCGCGCAATGCGAACAGCTTGCCGAAGCATATTCGACAACGGTGATCTTGGCCTTGGGGTTGCCCATGACCATGTCATCATCATTGACCACAGCACTATGGGCGCTTTGACCATGACCGATCATGAGCAGGCTCGTGACCATGACAAGAAACAGAGCATTTAGTCGGCGCACGGCAGGTCCTCTAGGCGTTCAATTACTATTGTAATCGCTAACAAAAGACAGGGCCATAGGCCGCGATCTTAGGCGCGCACTCAGGCCTCAGAGGCGCGTCCTTGTCAACGTTCCGCGCGGTCGCCATTGCGCAGAACTTCGCGGCCCAGTTTGGTGAGGGCGTCTTTCAGGGGGCTGTCGGGAGCCTTAGCGAGCCCCTCTTCCAGCTCCGCCTCTTGAGCGGCATCGAGCGGTGCCTTGCGGCGACGGGCCTTAACGGCTGCCTCGGCCTTGGCGGGGGAGGCGATCCTGGCCTTTACCGGGCCTTGAACGATCCGCAGCTTGCCGACCGAGCCAGCGCCCAAAAAGACATTCACCCGCGATAGGATTTCGGGGGCCTGATGCTGGACCAGCGCGGCGGCGGGGCCATCGACGCGAATTTCCAGCACGGCGACCGAGGGTCCGCTGGCGGTAGGGCGAGGCTTGCTCAGCTTGACCGGCTCGGTGCGTGCGGCGAGCGTCTCACCGACAATCTCTTTCCAACGCGCCTGAAGGGCGCCGGGGCCTTGGCCAAAGCGGGCGTCCAGTGCCTTGATCAAGCCCGCCAAGGCCTTGCCCGCAGGCGGCGCGGACCGCAAGGTCGCACGGGTTCGCTTGCGCGCCAAAATGCGCACAGCCTCGTCAGCAGAGGGCAGGGACC
The DNA here is from genome assembly GCA_947484535.1 of Caulobacteraceae bacterium. Taxonomy (GTDB): domain Bacteria; phylum Pseudomonadota; class Alphaproteobacteria; order Caulobacterales; family Caulobacteraceae; genus CAISGS01. Next base: position 749 of record CANKPO010000042.1, on the reverse strand, counting down.
TTCTCATGCTGCTAGACTAGGCCTTTGCGGCGAGGGTGGCAAAAGAGTTTGGGTGATTGGGCGCGCGGGTTATCCTGGTTGACATGATTCAGAACCCCGACCGGATCCGCTCATCGCTCCTTGGCTGGTATGATGCCCATGGGCGCAGCTTGCCTTGGCGGGTGGGGCCTTTGGATTGGGCAAGGGGCGTGCGGGCTGATCCCTATCGGGTTTGGCTGTCAGAGGTGATGCTGCAACAGACCACCGTACCTCATGCCACGCCCTATTTCCTCAGCTTCACTGAGCGCTGGCCGACCGTCGAGGCCTTGGCGGCAGAGGTGGACGGCGAGGTCATGGCCGCTTGGGCCGGGCTTGGCTATTATGCAAGGGCGCGTAATCTGTTGGCCTGTGCTCGGGCGGTCGCGAACCAGCATGGGGGTGTTTTTCCGTCGACCGAGGCGGCGCTGCTCGGCCTGCCCGGTATTGGGGCCTATACGGCGGCGGCGGTGGCGGCGATCGCCTTTGATCAGGCGGCCAATGTGGTCGATGGCAATGTCGAGCGGGTGATGAGCCGTCTTTATGCGGTGGACGTGCCCTTACCAGACAGTAAGCCGGAGTTGAAGCGCCTCGCGGCGGCCTTGGTGCGGAACCATCGGCCCGGTGATTGGGCGCAGGCCCTGATGGATCTCGGGGCCACGATCTGTCGGCCCAAATCGCCGCTCTGTGAGGTCTGCCCCCTCAAGGCTCAGTGCAAGGCCTATCGGGCGGGG
>CANKPO010000041.1 GCA_947484535.1 Caulobacteraceae bacterium | reverse complement strand
TAGGTGATGGAGAGCTTATCCACACCCAGCGCACTGGACACAGAGACCTTGGCCTGACTGCCGAACTTTGACGACAGGCGCTCCTGCAGGGTCTTCATCGTATCGGTCGGCAAGATGGTGATGGTGGTGGTGGGACCACCCTCTTGGGTCCGGATTCTGAACTGGTCCCCTGCCCGCACGGAGGTCGCGGCGGTCAACAGGGTCGAATCCGAATAGGCGATCTGACCACTGGGCAAGCCAAGCCGGTCGAGTACCGATGCACCGCCCGAGGCGACCGCGATAGAACTTGGGATCGACGATTTCTCTTTGGCGGTGAAGCGGCGTGTCCACTCTTGGGTACCGGTTGAAATATCAAACCGCGAGACGAAGCCGTCCTTGGTCCCCATCAGGGCTGCGCCATCAATCGCCGCAGTAGAGGTTCCCGTCAGCCAGAGCTTGCCGTCAGAGACCGTCATGGCGGTCGCCTTGTCCTGACCCGCCCCGCCCAAGAAGGCAATCCGGTCCGAACCGCTGGCGACCAGGTCTTTGGACAGGCTCACCGCAAAGGCATCCTGTCCACCCGATGCCGCCCTGGACACCGTAGCGCCCGACAAAGCGGCGTTCGAGCTGGAACCAACCGCAACCAAATTGCCGCCGTTAAGGGCAATGCCCGTGAGGTCTCCGCCCATGAGATCGCCGAGATCTCGCGTCGCCGCCAAGGTGGGCGCGCCAGTGGCTTGTATGTCAAACCGCCGAAGGACGGCCCGGCCATTTTCCTTCGAGCCGACCAAGAGGCTTGATCCATCGACAATCATCGAGGCTGGACGGTCGTCCCCGGTGCTGCCGAATTGCCCGGTAAATTTAAACACGGTCTTGGGTACCGCAGCGCCGTTGGACCCATAACCTTGGATATAGTTATCCCAGCCGCCGACCGCAGCATTACCCGAAAAGGCACTTTTGGTTCGGCCAGCGACATAGACGGACCCGTCCGCCGCAAAGGCGACGGCGGTGGCCTCATCATCAGTTGTCACACCGCGCCGCATGGTCCAACTTTCTTGGCCCTTTGCATCAAACAGGGTGACGAAACTATCTGTCGTCGGTGTAGGTGTTTTGGTCAGGGTCGAAGTCGGGGCTGTCGTCACTCCATCGGTCGCTAAACCCGATCCATTGGTCGAGCCTGACAATACGCCGGTCACAGACCCCGCAATCGCGACCTTGCCGTCCGAGCTAACGCTCATCGCCAGGCCAGAAGCCTTGTCCCCCGCGCCGAGGGTGCGCGTATAGATAACATTACCCGCCGAGTCATATTTGATCAGCGCAACATCCCCGCTGCCCTTGATGGTCTGATCACCGACGGCCGCCTTGATATCGGCGAGCATATAGACCGAACCATCAGAGGTGGTCTGTGAGGCCCGTACCGCCGTGATCTCCGGACCCAAGACCTTTTTGTAGGCCAAGTCATCAACATAGTTGGCCTCTCCGACCCGACGAAAGGCGTCTGGCGGCGGGGTCGCGGTTGTGAGATCGGTTTGGAACTTTAACAGCTCTTGCTGACTAAAGGTCGGCTTTGGTGGCGTAATCCCAGGCGCAGGCTTTAGGGTAGAGACCGGCGACGTCACTCCGGCGGTTTGGGTCAGATAGACAGCATCGGCCTTGTCTGCCGTCGAGAAGGTCAAGGTCTCTCCGACATCCCCCTTGATCTTGAGCGACCAGGACGGGCTTCCCGCGGGCAATGTCACCGTCTTGCCATTGGACTGAATGGTCTTTGGCTCTGCCGGAATGCTTAGCTTCTCAAAGCGCGTCGCGATGTTTTGGGCCTTAAGCTGCGCATTAATATAGGCAAAGACCTCGTTGATCGACCGCGTGGTGGTCCCCATTCCCGCAAGGTCAATCTGCACGTTCTTGGTCGCATTTACGCCCTTCACCGCCACGTTAAAGACGATTGGCCCCTCGAATGCCTTGACCGTCTCGGTGGCGGTCCCTGTGTGCAGCGGCGACGTGGTATAGGAGGTGTTCGACCGGTGGACGCCTGCAGACGTCCTCAAGGTTGATGTTGCAGCCCCGCGCGTCAAGGACATGGCGTCGAGTTTGAGCGTATCAAGGTAGGAAGATATATCCGCCTGCCCCTTGTTGAACACAGCCTGGATCTTGGCCTTTTCAGTGGCCGTGATGTTTTTGGCTTGGATGCTATCAACGAGGCCGGTCAGCCCATTCAGTCCCTGATAAAGCGTGAACAGCTTGCCATAGTCGCTTTTGGGATCGGTTCCACTCGACTGAAAACCGTTTGAGTCGATCAAAGACCGACCCCCAAGCGCCTTTTTCACCAAATCGGGCGCCCGAAGAAGCTCAGATCTCGACTCCCATGGCGCAATGGGCAGAACCGCTTTAGACCTTGAATTGCCCGCGGTCGGTAACGTTCCGGTCTGGTTTTGCCCCGTAGTCGAGCCAAAGAGACCCGCCCCCCCGCTGAGCGATTGGTAGTAGGCGGTCAACAGGCTTGAATCGATTCCGATCAAGAACTTTACCCCAGATGCATTTTGCATCTTTAGCGTGAACGCAAAGGTGTAAAAAAGTATTAACCAAGCAAGATTAGCGGAACGATTAGCGTTCCAACAACCCCGTCCTGACGAGATTGCTTATAAGCCTTTCTCGGTTCTCATTCCACTCATTTGCGAGCACGCCGAGAATGACGACGTCATGGAAGCTTCCCGCCTTAAACAGATGATTTCTAAGATAACCCTCTCGACGGAACCCCGCCGCACCTTGAGCCCGCAAAGCCGCATCATTATCGGCCAGAACCTGGGCCCAGACCCGTTCTAACCCATAGTCAACAAAGGCGATCTCTAGGCCCAAGACCTGAGCAGCCCGGCCGACACCGCGCCCTCTCGCCACAGCAGAGGCCACGTACCACCCCCACTCTGCTCGCTGATTCGGACCCTGTAGTCCCCTGAGTGACAGGAACCCCACCGGTTCGTGGGCAAAATAGATTACCCAACCCTGCACATCAGGGTCGCTGAGGAGATTATCAAACCAATAGTTATGCAGATCCCAATCGGGCGCAGCGGCGTCACTCATCCAGCGATCAACGCTCGGATCAATGCGCCAATCGTAAAGGCGCTGACGGTCGCTTAGGGTTACAGGTTTGAGCTCTACCATGGCGAAAACTCTGAAGGCTTCAAAGCCGAGATGCAATCACCATAAGATCATAGATCCTATGCGCTTAGTTTTGGAAGAGCCTCAGGACGATCTGCGGCGCCTGATTGGCGATCGACAAGGACTGGGCCCCAAGCTGCTGCTTGACGTTCAGGGCCTGCAGACGTGCGCTTTCCTTCGCCATGTCCGCATCCACCAACCGACTTATCCCAGTCTCCAAGGCGTCAGAGAGTTTTGAAACGAAAACATTGTGGGCCTCGATCTGACGAACCTGAGCGCCCATGCTGCCCATGGAGGTGTTCACATTGGTTAGAGAGGCCGCGAGCTTGGTCATCACAGCGCTCGCAAGCGTTGCGGACAGGATCGTCGACCCTGCACTAAAGGTGATATTGGTCCCGCCAATCGACATATTCTGAACGGCGAGCGTTATGGTCGAGGTCGCGTCGGCATTAGACAAAAACTTAATACCGATGGTCACCGAGCCATCGAGGATGTTTGCGCCATCAAAGGTGGCATTATCAGCAGTTGATTTAATCTGCCTCAGCAAGGCCCTGAAATCATTGTTTAATGCGGTACGTGACACCGTGTCGATGGAAGTATCCATCGCCGCCGTGACCTTCTCCTTCATCTGCACCAACAGATCAGAGATGGACGTACCTGCAATCATAGACACATTGCCAATCGAACTGGCACGGTCCAGACTCATCTTCACCGCGCTTAGCGAACCGATATCGCCACGCTGCTTTTGAGCGATCGACCAAACCGAGGCATTGTCCTTAGCGTCGTTAACGGCCCGACCTGTACTGATACGCTTTTGGGCACCCAACAGCTCGTCCTGAGTCCGATTAAGGTTCTGGAGCGCGATCAAGGCGGCTTGATTGTTGTTAACGCCAATCGACACGAAATCTTACCCCTTGAAGCCTAGTGATCCTAAACTGTTCGACTTTTTGACGAACAAGGACCGAAAACCGACTCAGTACCCATTTAGTATAGTTAGAACTACCACATAACGTCCATATTTCAATCTAACCCGACTCTAAGCGACGCTAGAGCACCGCGCGGCCCCCAAATGCCGTCAAAACCGCCCTATAAACACCGCCGAAACAACAACCCTAAGCCTTGGCATTCACTATTAGCCCAGGAGAATATTGACTAGAGGTGGCCATTTTGAACACATCCTCTGCCGGCCTCTGACCGACCACTTCTCCCGTATATGAATTCAAGGTCTTGTAGATATAACTACCGGTCTTGGCGCTCTTCTCGATCACCAAACGATAATCAACCGGAAACAAGGCTCGAGAACCAGAGTCCTGATTCGGCGCCTCCGCCAGATTCGGCTTCAGAACCGCAGCATTTGGCCCAGCCATATCCTGAGCGAAACCGCTTAAACCCAGATTTGAAACAATCTTTCCTGTCATTTCGAAGCGTAACAGCGTTTTTTGCTGCATCCTCTCTAATAATGGGGGCGAACGAATAAAAGTATAAACGCTCGCCCCTCAAAATATCAAGGGTATTTTAACCTATCGAAACAGCCCCAGCAGAGCGGAGGTCGATTGGTTCGCGATAGACAGTGCCTGGACACCCAGCTGCTGTCGCGTTTGCAGCGACTGAAGCTTAGCACTTTCCTTGGCCAGGTCGGCATCGACGAGGTTGCCCACGCCATTATCCAAAGTGTCTTGAAGTTTCATAATGAAGGATAGGTGCAGATCTAGCGCCTTTGAACCTGTACCCAGCTTTGCGAGCGCGGTACTGACCTTACCGATTGCTGTATTGACCGTTGCAATCATGGCCTGAGCGGTTGAAGCCGTGTTGGACGCCAGGCTGGCCGTGCTGCTGATACCGGTTAGATTGGCACCGCCCAAAGCGAGAGATTGGGCCGCAATCGTAATCTTGCTGGTGCCCGCTGCGTTGGCGAGGGCCGCTATGGTGGCGCCGCCCGTCTTGATCATGTTGGAGCCGTTGAAGTCGGCAGTGGCAACGGTCTTGGCCAACTGATCACGTAGAGCCTTGAAGTCTTCATTCAGGGCCGAACGGCCTGATGTATCAAGGGTGGTATCAGAGGCTGCAAGCGCCTTTTCTTTCATCTGCACGAGCAGATCCGAGACCGAGGTCCCTGCAGAGAGCGCCACATCCAGTGTGGATTGGCCGCGCTGTAAGGAGTCCCTCACAGCGTTCAGGGAGGTCGATGTGGCCCGCTGCGATTGCGCAATCGCCCAAGTGGAGCCGTTATCCTTGGCGCTATCGACCTTTCGACCGGTCGCAATCCGTTGCTGTGTTACACCGAGTTCAGCGCCCGTTACGTTCAAATTCTGAAGCGCAATCATGGCATCACGGTTTGTATTAACGCTATAGAGCGCCATATCGACAATCCTTCTGTATGACCAGGGTAATTTTTACCCCCCGGCAATTTATGCCGCCTCTATCCGTACCTAGAACTATCTAAGAAATCAATAATAAGAATTACTAAATTAGAAAACCGATATGAAGTGGTAAATCTGATAAAAAACAATATGATATACCCACACGCGGCACAGGCCACACCCTAACATAGTCGCGTTGGTGAAGCACAAGGGTGTGGGGGAGGCAGATTATGCCGGTCTTTCGACCTGTCCAGCCAAGCCCTGCATCATGATCCGATTGACATCGATCAGGGGGGCAAAATCTTCCTCACGGCGCATCACAGCACTGCTGTGCTTATTTACCCAGATGCTCAGGGAAATGATCTGGGCGCGCAGTTCGACCGGCAGACTATTGGCCGAGTCGGCGCAGTCCGTCGCCAACACCGACCATAGCCGACGGTTCCAGTCCAAGGCATCAATGCGAGTCGCGGTATCCGACACGTCAGATTCCGCCGCGGCCATCAGGGCACGGGTCACCTGTCCGAACAGGCGGTACTCCATCTCACGGGGGTTTTCAGCCCGCGCTGATGCTTTTTGGTAGGCCTGCAGCGACATTCGCCAACCTCTCGTCTTCGTATTCCATCAACTTCCGGGCCAGCATAAGACCCTTGTAGAACTCCCGCGCCAGAACATGTTTCGAGATGCCAACGCAGTCCGTCAACACACTCGGGTTCTCGATCACGGCCATAAACTCACTCAGTCGTAGAACGAACTCGTCATAATATTGGTTGGCCGACGATTCATCTAGGTACATCATCATCACGGGGAAATATATACGCCGCGACGGTGTTGTGACCTCCGCCTCCTGCATGATGTCCTTTTCGCGCAGGACCGAGGCCTTGTTCTGCAAAATCAGCGTTCCCCGCCGATCTCCGTTCTGCACGACAGCCCCATTCAGCACGAATTTCTCGCCGGGTTTGAGTGACAACTTTAGGGGCATAGGGGCAGGCTCCGATATTCAGACCGTGGGTTAGACAGCCGTCTGCCTAGGAGACCAAAAGCCCCCCACACTCGTCAAGCCTATACCGTAAACCGTTGATTGCGAATTTAATGTTGTAAGGCAGTAAGGTTGGCTGACCCTGCGTTGATAGTCCAACATGGTTAGCGCGGCGTTAATGTTTCAGCGTCATCTTAAGTTGGTCCGGCCAAGATTGGCTTCACGAACCGATGGGCCATCTATGGCAAAGCGAAACCAATTACAGTCCTCCACCGCCTTTGGACTCCAACTTGACCCCACAAAACTCGGCGAACAGATCGCCACCGGCGCGCAGGCGGCTCCTCGAGTCGCAGCGTCACAAACGGCTGGCGATTCGGCCTCCAAGCGATCCCTAAACCGAATCAAGTCCCACGCCGACGCGCTGCGCCACCAATCGCTGATCCCTTTGATCAACCGGAGTTTGGATTTCCTCAAAAAGGACAATTTCGCCAAATCGACCGAGTTAGCGCTCGCCGTCCTCGACATAGATGAACGTAACGGGCTGGGCTGGTACCTGCTGGCCATTTCTAAAGAGAAGACGGGCGATCTGATGAACGCCCTCAAATGCTATGAGTCTGCCTTCCAACTGCTTGATGACCCTGAAATGGTGGCCTCTGACCTTGGGCGCTTGGCCTATCGCATGAATATGAAAGAGATTGCCGAGCAACTCTTTCGCCTGTGTCTGGTCAAAGACCCAACCTCCAACGAGATCGCTAATAATCTGGCCTGCATCCTACGCGACGGGCAGCGCTATGATGAGGCGGTCGATGTCTTGAAGTCCGCGCTGAACGTGCATCGCCAGGACCCCTTGCTGTGGAACACACTTGGCACAGTGCTCAGCGAACAGGGTGAGGTGGCTTCGTCAAAGCTGTTCTACGAAGAAGCGCTTAGGAACGATCCGACCTTCGCTAAGGCGAGGTACAATCTGGGTAATGCGCACCACATCCTCGGAGACTTGGACGCGGCTCTAGAGGCTTGCGACGAGGCCATGACTGGCAGGATCAGCCTTGATGAGATCGCCATGATGCGTATGTCACGCTCGACCATGCTGATGTGCCTCGGCAAGGTTGGTGAGGGTTGGGATGAGTATGAGGTTCGCCTTGACCCCAACTTCTCCGACGTCCTTTACTTTCATATAGACCGCCCCAAATGGACCCCCGAAATGGATGTTCGGGGCAAATCCATCTTAGTGATTGGTGAACAGGGGCTGGGAGACGAGGTCCTATTCGGTAATCTGCTGCCAGACCTGATCGAAGAGATTGGCCCAACCGGCAAATTGACCCTGGCGGTTGAAGAGCGGTTGGTAGACCTGTTCCAACAGTCCTTCCCCACCATCGAGGTTGGTGCCCACGTCACCTTCCGCTACGAGCACCGCATTGTGCGGGCGGCAAGATTTGTCGAGGACCCGTCGGTCATTGACGCATGGGCGCCCTTGGCCTCGCTTTTGCGTAAATATCGCCGGTCGATTGACGCCTTTCCGAAGAAAAAGAACTTCCTGACCGCGGATCCAGGCCGGGTCGCCTACTGGACGGAGCAATTGAAATCAGCGCCTCCCGGCCCCAAGGTTGGCATCCTTTGGAAGAGCCTGCGCATGGATGGATCACGCCTGCGCTCCTTCTCGCCGTTTGAGCAATGGCGCTCGGTCTTGGAGACGCCTGGCATCACCTTCGTCAATATGCAGTATGGTGAAACCGAGGCTGAGATTGCGCAAGCCAAGGCCGAATATGGCATCGATATCTGGCAGCCGCCAGGGATCAATCTGAAAGACGATCTTGCCGATGTGGGCGCCCTCGCCTGCGCTCTCGACCTGACGCTGGGCTTTTCTAACGCCACCACCAACATCGCTGCCGCCTGCGGTGCGCCGGTCTGGATCATTTCCATTCCGGGGGCATGGACGCGGCTCGGCACCGATTCTCTGCCCTGGTATCCTCAGGTCCGCGTCTTTACACCCGATGCCTTCCGAGACTGGCAACCGGTGATGGAACAGATCTCTGACGCCCTAACCGAGACCTTCATTTCGCCCGCCTAGCCCCCTGCCCTTAGGTCACCTCGGTTCAAACGAACGTTTTAAGTGGCTCGCACGGCCTCAAAGCCGTAATCGTGCTTGAAACCCTTCAAACGGCCTTTAGGTTGGGGGGAGTTTAAAAACGGGTTTGAGGATCGCCCCACCGTTGGGAAGCGACCCCTTAGGAGACGACCACAGATGAGCCAGCGTTTTCAGGGCACCAGCGACTATGTCGCCACCGAAGACCTAAAAGTCGCCGTTAATGCCGCGATCGCCTTGGAGCGTCCGCTGCTGATCAAGGG
>CANKPO010000040.1 GCA_947484535.1 Caulobacteraceae bacterium | reverse complement strand
TCGAAATATTCGCGCCACTCACAGACCAGTCCGCCACGGAACACAAGGCTGCCCGCATAGGGGATGGCCACATGGTTGCCGTCCACGGTCCAGAACTCGTCGACGCCTTCCATAAACAGACGGTCGGCAGATTCCGCATAGTCAAAGATGCGCCAACTGTTGGTCTTGATCCGAGGGGCCATGACCTTCAAGGCCTTGCGCATCTCGTCCTTACCACGGATGGCGGGGGCAAAGCCGCTGGTGTTGCGCCAGATGATATCGTCAGTGACATTGACCAGTACAGCCTCAACATCTTGGCGATGCCAAGCGGCAATGATGGCTTGGAGAACCGGATAGAGGCGAGACATGGGCTTATCCTTTGCAAGGGCAGGGGAGGCAGCAAGACTGCCAGCGGCAAGTCCAGCAGCGAGAAGGGTGCGGCGGTCCATAGGGTGGTCTCCTAGGCCGCTGTTGGGCGGGTGATGAGTTCGAGCACCTGTTTCGATAGGGGCTCGCCGGTCTTTTGCTGAGCGATCACGCCAATATCGACATAGTCGCGCCAGCCAATGATCAGGCCGTCGCGGAAGTCGAGAACCCCGGCATAGGGGGCGGCGATAAGGTGACCGTCCGCGGATTGGTACTCGTCGACCCCTTCAATGAACAGGGTGTCCCCGACCTCGGCATGGGCGAAGATGCGCCACTGGATGCCGTGCATGTCCTGTTGAAAGCGGGTGAGAAGCTTGCGGGCCATGGCCTTGCCCCGGATCGGTGGCATGGCGGCGGCGGCATAGTGCCAGATAATGTCTTCGTGCATGTGCGCCAGAACGCCTTCGACGTCCTTGGCCTGCCATGTCTCGATCACCTTGAGCAAAGTAGAGTAGCAGCGTCCCATGGGGTGGGGTCCTAAAGGCTCAGGGTGGGTAGAGGGTGGCCGGGGCGGTTGCCCATCCCGGCCGCCGATTTTAGAACGGTACGGAAAGTTCCACACCGTAGGTGCGAGGCGCACCATAGGACGACATTTCGTCATTGAAGAAGACGATAATGTTGGTGCGATAGGCCTCGTCCGTAATGTTCTTGGCAAAGGCCGATACGGTCCAGCCCTTTTCCGGAGAGGTTACGGTCACGCGACCGTCCAGTGTGCCATAGCCGTCTTCCCAAGAGGTGTTCTCAGGGGCCCAGGGCATACGGTCCTGATAGCGGTAGCTGAGGCGACCGGACAGGGCGTCCTTCCAGGAACCAAGGCTGGTCGTGGCTTCAACACCCACAGCGCCTTGCAGTTTTGGCGTCCGCTGCATTCTCTTACCGGAGTTGTTGACACCCGCAAAGACGAAGGCGTCGTACTTGGCATCGACATAGCTGCCGCTGGCCCAGGCCTTGAACCAAGAGTTCGGAGCCCACTGCAGATCGGTTTCAACACCCTTGATGGTCGCGCTAGCGGCGTTGCTGATCACGTTACAGAGGCACGAAGCCAAGGTCTGCTGAACCTGCAGATTGAGGTAGTCCATATAGAAGATGGCCGTATTCCAGCGCACAGAGCGATCAAACAGCTCGGTCTTGTAACCAAACTCATAGTTGGTGACGGTTTCAGGCTGATAGGGCGTCGCCGCGGGGAAGGCCTTGGAGGCGTTGTTCTGGAAACCGCCACCCTTGAAGCCCTTAGAGGCTGTAAGATAGGCCATTTGGGTCTCGTTAGGCGTCCAGCGCAGGGTCGCCTGAGGGGTAACCTCGGTCCATTCTTCACCGTAATTGACCTTGAAGGCCTCAACCAGCGGCGTCAGTGGAGCCTTATCCAGCGGGTTGAACCGATCGCCAGTGGCGACGATGATGCCCTGTTGGTCGCCGCCCTTTTTGTCTTTGGTATAGCGTGCGCCAACCTCGAGCTTGAGGCTATCGGTCAGCTTGTAGCCAATCCGACCAAAGACGGCCATGTCCTCGTTACTGCCGTGATCGATCCAGTGTGATTCACCGGAAAGGGTGGGCAGGACGAGGGATTCGCCCCAAAAACGGTTCTTCTGAGTGACCTTGCTCTTCAAGTAGAAGGCACCGACAATCCAGTCGAGACGGCTGGCGTCATCGGTGGAGGCCAGGCGGACCTCTTGGGTAAAGAGGCTTACCGTTTCACGGAAATTCACAGGCTCAGCGAACAGAAATGACGATCCGACGGACGCCAGGTTTGCGGCAGAGAGGTTATATCCGTTCACAGGGCCAAGGGCCGTTTGGTCATAGAGGGTGTAGGCCTCGTTGGCGCGGAAACCGGTGATGCTCGACAGCCGGACATTCTTAGCCACGTCCTTGTCAATCTTACCGATGGCGCTGAAGTTTTCACGCGTCGCCGATTGTGGGCTTGGCGCTATGTCGCCGGCAAATTGTGGCCAGACGGGGAAGCCTTCACGAATGCTGAGCGGTGCGCCGCGGGCGGCGGAAATCAGCTTGCGGGTGCCGGACCAGATGTTGGGGCCTGCGGGCAGGGTGGAGCTTTTGACGCCAACCCGGTTCACACCGTCATCGGCGGACTTTGAATAGTCGACACTCAGGCTGGCCCGAAGATCGGAGTCCGTCGGACGATAGGCGACTTGGCCACGTGCCTGGACGGAGTCGAGATTTTCAACCTCAACATTGTGCAGCAGGTCCATGGCGTAACCGCCACGATTGATGGTCTGGAAGGACAGACGTCCAGCCAAGGTTTCCGTCAGAGGACCAGTAATATAGCCGTTGGTCTGCTTCAGGTCGTAATTGCCGAGCGCCACGGTCATGCGTCCCGACTGGTTGAAGCTTGGGGCGTTGCTGATAATATTGATCGCGCCGCCGGCAACGTTCTTACCCAACAGCACGCCCTGAGGACCGCGCACCACTTCGATACGCTCGATATCGTAGAAGGATGAATTTAGGTTGCCCGAACGGTTGACATAGACGCCATCGACGAAGGTCGAGACCGATTGGTCAGCGGTTGGGGAGGTCAGGCGGGTATTGACCACGCCGCGGATGTTGATTTCGTTGGCCTGAGGCGAGTTGGCCGTGAACGAGATACCGGTCAGGTTATGACCCAGATCTTCCAGCGACAGGACCCGGTCCTTGGCGAGGTTGGCACCGGAGACGGCGGTGATTGCAATGGCGGTGGCTTGAACATTTTCAGCCCGCTTCTGCGCCGTAACGATCACCTCTTCCAACTGCGAGCCACTGGCTGGCGTGGTTTCGGCGGCCATCAGCGGCGTGGCGAGTGCCATCCCGGCCATAAGCGCGATAATCGACGATGTGGTGTGTCTGTTCTTCACTAGCTTGATCTCCCCTTTGCCAAATCGATTTGAGCTCGTTGGCTTGTTTGTTGTTTTCGTCAGCAGTCTTTCCACCTCGAAGATGGGTTCGAAAGAAGGATCAATGGTGTTTGACCTTCGATTGAGGCGATAAATCGAGGTTGAACCCAATAGACGTTTCCATCCAATCGTGGTCGCGAATGGATCCCAAAGGCGGAATCCTACCGTGCCATTAGAATTATCTTGCCAATGGATGGTACTTTTATGCAAGCTATTTTTTAGCCGCTCTCCAGCGTGGAAAGAGCGAAAAACAGGACCGCGTTTTGACCATGGCCCAAGCCCTATCTGATGCTGAAAAAATCGCCCTTACCCACGAGATGGCCGAAGCTTGGCACACGCTCAATTGGCGCAAGGTCGCAGATATGTTCACGCCCGACGGCGTGCTCCATTCGATGATGGTCGAGCCCGTTGTGGGTCGTGAGGCGGTCTATAAGCGGGTTGCGGGATTGGGCGACGGACTGGAGTCCATCACGCTGGATCTGCACCATGTCGGCGTCATTGACGGCCACATCTATATGGAGCGCACAGACCGCTTCGTCTATCGCGGCAAAGAAGGCTCAGCGCCGGTCGTCGGGGTCTTGGAATTCGAAGGCGGGCTGATCAAGGTCTGGCGCGAATATTATGACCGCCATCACCTTTTGAGCGCGATGGGACTGGTCGAAGATTTCGACCAGTCCACGCGATAGGGCTTAACGGCCAAATTTGCGCAGCACCGAAGCCTCGGCGGAGTCTAGATATTCGTCGAGGCGGGTGATGACGCCATTCTCGACCCGCACCACAACGCAGGCCGACATCTTGAACAGGCTGCCGTCGGGCAGGGTGGCCTCGAGCACGTGCTGTTGCAGGAAGCCATCGGACAGGGCCTCGCGGCGCAGAACCCGATAGTTGCGGTCGGGCAGGTTATTGATGAACCAGCCGAGCACCTTCATGTTCTGATCGACGGTCTGCTCAATATTGTCCGTATTGTGCCAGAGCTTGGCGTCGGGGTGATAGCAGGCGCGAACCGTGTCGGTGTCGCCCGACTGAATGGCACCGACAAAACGTTCGGCAAGGTCCAGATATTGCTGAGGGGTCATAGGGGCTCTTTCTGATCAGCGGCCAGTGGTGACGCGCTCGCCCGACAGGGACCGGCGCATTTGCAGTTCATAGGCCTTGGGGTCCCGCGCGACGCCGGCGCGAACCTCGATGGCCATATAGTCCGTATCGACCTCATCGGCGCCGCGCTTGATGGCCTTTAGGCCAACATCGGCAATATAGGCGGGGGTCTCTTTGGCACCCTCAACATGGGCGGCCATGCGCGTATCGACAGAACCGACGATCAGGGCGGTAACGCTGGTATTTTGCGGCGCCAGCTCTGCCCGTAGGCAGGTCGACATGGCGCGGGCCGCGAATTTCGAGGGGCTATAGCCCCCCATGCCCGGGATGGCGACGATACCGCCCGCCGACAGGACGTTGGCAATCGCGCTTTCAGAGCTCTTGGCCAAGATCGGGGCAAAGGCGCGGGTCATGGCCAGAGGGCCAAAATAGTTGACCTCCATCTCCGCCCTTGCCGAGCTCATATCGGGTGCCCGCATCAGGGTCTGCATCTGGAACTGTCCGGCATTATTGACCAGGATAGTAACGTCCGTGCAGGTCTTGGCCGCCGCATCAATGGTCTCTTGGCGGCTGACATCCAGAGCGATGGCGGTGACGCGGCCTGCGCCCTCGTCGACCAGATGCTGGGCATTGGTCACATCACGCGTGCCGACATAGACATGACGCGCTCCGGCGGCGAGGAAGGCGCGAACAAAGGCCTCACCAATGCCGCGATTGCCGCCTGTTACCAGGGCAACACTGTCTTTGATCTCCATAGGGTCTTTGCTTTCGTCTTGAGAAATTGGCAGGCGATTAGGCGCTGTGGCGACCGTTCTGGATCAGCTCACGGTCGGCCCAAACGCTGTGGGTGCCGCTGCTGATCTTGTGGGGCAGGGCGATGCGCACGACGGGGCCATCTTCAAAGCGCTTGCAGTCGATCAGGATGCATTCGGACGTGCCCTTGAGCTCGTCGATGATGAAGCTGACCAGATAGCCGTCGTCCTCATCCTTAGCATTGATCCGAGGGACGAAGGGCGCTTCGCTGGCAAAGCGGCCTTCGGGAAGGTCGATGGTCCAGGATTCGCCCGTCACCAGATCATGTTTGACGAAGCCATTGAACAGGAACCAGCCGGGCTTGGACTTGCTGCTATAGGCATAGCGATAGGGCTTGCCGGCATAACGCTGGTTGAACATGCCAAATTCGAGCACGCGGTCATCGAGGTGATATTCTCGCGTCTCGCCGGTCTTCAGATTGAAATGCCAACGGTGGAGCTTGGGCAAGAAGCTGTGTTCATCGACAAAGCCCATCATCTGCGCATAGCCCGCAGGGGCGTCAGCCAGAGGTCCGGGGGTTGGGTTTTCTTGGAAATAGCCATCCATGATCACCTCGTCGCCCTCTTCATAGGCATTGAGGAAGTGCAGGATGTAGGTCGGATCGGCATTGAACCAGCGGATGTCTTCGGTCTTGCCAAAGCGGGGGATCAGGCCAAAGCGTGAGGGGATGCCGTCATGGGCGCGCACCGCGTGGATATCGCGCTTGAGCAGCTCTTCGTCCCAGAACACCGGCAGATCATTCAGGATCGCGTAGTTCTCACTGAAGGTCATGTCGTGCGGCAGGCGCGGCCCGGGCAGGGGAATGGGCACATAATGGATCAGCTTGCCCGTCAGATCGACAACGCCGTAATGCATGTAGGGCGGATATTTTGAATAGTTGAAGAACAGAAGATCGCCAGTGGCCTCATCCACCTTGGTATGGGCCGACACCCCATCGAGCGGTCCCCAGCTGGCGACGCCGCCCTGTTCGAGGGTCTCCGGATCGAGCCAATAGGCCTCACCGCACTGATAGAAGGTCGAGACGATCTTTCCGCCGTGGATCACCACATCGGTGCTGGAAGCATCCTTCATCGCCCCTTGCGCGCCAAAGCCCGGGCGCAGCGAGACCTTGGGGCCATCCATCAGACCGCCCCAGAGCGCCTGACCGGCCTCCTGTTCGGCTTGAAAGCCGCGGGTGCGGACAAAGCGATTGCGATAGTTGGCGCGGCCGCCCTTAAAGTCGATCATGTGGATCATGCCGTCGCCATCAAAGGGATGGTAACGACCGAGCGGCTGCTGCACCGGATTTTCGGTGTTGCGCACATAGATCCCGTCAATATCGGTGGGAATCACCCCTTCGATAACGTCCAGATCTGTCGCATCAACCTCTTCGTGCTGAGGCGTCCAAGCCCCATTGAGATAGGGGTGGTTGCTGGGTTGCAACGATGTCTTCACCGGTGCGTGACGAACGGCGTGCATCACATATCTCCTAGATTTCGAAGGGGTCACGTCGGCGACCCTTGACAATACCCTAGCCCCTAAGTCTTGTTGTGCAAGTCAATTTGAGGTCCGCGTCCTAAGGTCCCAGTTGAATCCCACATTTGGGCCCATTTGGCGATCCTCGGTGATAACAGATGAAGCTGAAACTGGCACTCGTCGCAATCCTGTGCGCCTTAACAGTCTCTCCCGTTCCTGCCGCCGCGCAGGACACCGACTCCGAGAGGTTGGCTGTCGTTCAAGCGATGATGGATGCCGGGAGGAACAGCGACTGGCGTAAGGTCGGTGATCTGGGTGTTCGCAACGGCAAGGTTCAGGAATGGTGGGACGATTATGAGCGGGCAAGTTGCTCGGGTAAGGCCAGAGGCGAGACGGCCTCTTCACTTGCACTATCAAATTCACTATGAGCCAATCCTCGCACTTTGCGGTGGGGCTAGGCGGCGGCGGGAGAGATGGTCTTGGATGTTTGGATTTACGATGCGGTGCGAACACCGCGCGGAAAAGCGCGGCCGGACGGGGGATTGGCGGCGTTCAAGCCGCAGGAGCTGGTCGGCGGTCTGATCGAGGCGATGGCCCAGCGTGGCCACGATGCTTATCAGGTCGATGCGCTCATCTTGGGATCGGTCGGTCAGATCGGCGCTCAAGGCGGCAATATCGCTCTGGTCAGCAAGCTCCATGCGAAGATTTCCGAAAGGGCCTATGCCTTCTCGCTCAATAACTATTGCGTCTCAGGCTTGACGGCGATTGGCCATGCGGCCGCGCGCGTAGTGCAGGGCGGCGTTGACCGTGCTCTTGCCGGTGGGGTCGAGATGATGTCTCGGGTGCCGTTCATGGGGGACGCCGCTGACTACTATACGGACGAGAGTTTCCCCAAGCGCTCGCGCTACATTCCCGTTGTGCTGGCAGCAGATCGGTTGGCTGAGGCCGAGAATGTCACGCGTGAGGCGATGGACGCGACCGCCCTCATGTCACAGACCCGCTCTCAGGCGGCCGAGGACACCCCGGCCTTGATTGCGTCGCGGATTTCTATGGGAAATTTGACGGTCGAGGAGTGCCTTCGGGCCAAGACGACGGCCGAGTCGCTGGCGGCCATGAGGCCGAGTTTCCAACTGTTGGCCAAGACTTATGAAGCCGCCCTCGACGGTCCCATTGATCATCGCCACACGGTCGCCCACGCCCCGCCAATCTGTGATGGCGCAGGCTTGGCCCTGATCGGCGGAGCGCCGGCTTCTGGCGAGCGGGCCCGGGCCCGTATCTTGGCCTATGCTGAGGCGGGCGGAGATCCTGAGGCCTCACTGCTCGCTGGCTTTACCGCAATGGAGCGAGCCCTCAAGCAGGCCGGTCTAACGCTTGAAGATATGGACCGGGTCGAGTTCATGGAGGCTTTTGCCGTTACCATTGCCAAGTTTTTCCGAGACTGGAACGTTGATCCGGAAAGGGTCAATGTTGGTGGCGGTCACCTGGCCAAGGGCCATCCCATGGGCGCGACCGGCGCGATCCTGATGTCGAGCCTCTTGGATGCGCTCGATGCCTGTGATGGCCGCTTCGGCATCGTGGTGGCGACAGGGGCGGGCGGGGTCGGTGCCGCAATCGTGGTGGAGCGGATAGCCTAAAGCCTTGAGCGCGATTGCTCCGCAGGGGTTCACAGGTCTCTTTCGCACCGACGGACCAATGATGACTATTGTATTGCAAGTGGCAATGGCGGCGAAAAACCCTATCCATCGGCTACCAGCCACGGCAAAATGAACCGATAATCAGAACATTGATAGCTTTCGTTATTATGTTAAAAAGTCCTCAGGTTCAGGGGGCGTTGTTATGTTTGGTATGATCCATCGATCCGCAAGGGACATGGTGCTTTCCCAGTTTGGTCAACCGACTTGGGATGAAATTCTCAAACGCTCCGAGCTCGACGATGCCTCTTTCGTGAGTGGGGAATCCTATCTCGATGAGGTCACATTCAAACTGATCACGACGGCGGCGGAGGTGGCCAACCTCTCGGTCGACGATACGCTTCACGCCTTTGGAGAACATTGGGTGGCCGCCGCTTGGGGCGGTCCCTATGCGACGGTCATGACCGTGTTGGGCCGCTCGCTCTCAGAGTCGCTTGCCAATCTGGACCGGATGCATGCCAGTATTCAGATCGCCATGCCGGACGCAGACCTGCCGCAATTCGCCATACTGGC
>CANKPO010000039.1 GCA_947484535.1 Caulobacteraceae bacterium | reverse complement strand
GCGATCGCGGCGGCGGGTTTGCCGGTCAAGGATGTGTCCGAACTGACCGGTTTTGCTGAAATGATGGATGGCCGGGTCAAGACGCTCCACCCCGTGGTTCATGGCGGATTGCTCGGTGTGCGCGATGCGCCAGAGCACGCTAAGGCCATGGCCGACCACAATATCGGCGGCATCGACCTGCTCTATGTCAATCTCTACCCCTTTGAGGCCACGGTCGCGGGAGGCGGCGACTTTGCCACCTGCATCGAGAATATCGACATTGGCGGTCCAGCCATGATCCGGTCGGCTGCTAAGAATCATGGCTATGTCTGTGTCTGCACCGCGCCGCAGGATATGGCCGAGGTCATCGCCGCCCTGCAGGCCGATGGCAGCACGGGACTGGATCTGCGCAAGGCCTTGGCCGCTCGCGCCTATGCACGCACAGCCGCCTATGATGCCGCCATCTCAAGCTGGTTTGCTGAGCAACTGGGACAGACGAGCCCGCAGCGCAAGGTCATTGCTGGAACCTTGGCCCAGACCACGCGCTATGGTGAGAACCCGCATCAATCGGCGGCCTTCTATACCTTCTCCAACCCGCGCACGGGCGTTGCCACCGCCAAGCAGTTGCAGGGCAAGGAGCTCAGCTACAACAATATCAATGACACGGATGCGGCCTTTGAGCTGGTCGCCGAATTTGACCCCGCTGATGGGGCTGCTGTGGCGATAATCAAGCACGCCAATCCATGTGGGGTCGCGGTGGCTGGTGATCTGAAGACCGCCTATTTGAAGGCCCTTCAATGCGACCCAGTCTCTGCCTTTGGCGGGATTGTTGCGGTCAACCGCCGCCTCGACCTGGCGGCGGCCGAGGAGATCGTCAAGATCTTCACAGAGGTGGTTATCGCCCCCGAAGCCGATGACGACGCCGTCGCGCTCTTTGCATCCAAAAAGAACCTTCGCCTGCTGGTCACCGGCGGTCTGCCCGACCCCAAGGCCAAGGGCGATACATTCAAGTCGGTCGCTGGCGGGTTCTTGGTTCAAAGCCGTGACGATGCGCGCCTGACGGCCGCAGACCTGACCGTGGTGACCAAGCGTGCGCCGACCGAACAGGAGATCAAGGACATGGTCTTTGCCTTCACCGTGGCCAAGCATGTCAAGTCCAATGCCGTGATCTTCGCCAAGGATGGCCAGACGGCTGGTATCGGCGCGGGTCAGATGAACCGCAAGGATTCCGCGCGAATTGCTGCCTTGCGGGCCGGTGAAGCCGCCGAGATGGCGGGCCTGCCCCAGTCCTTGGCTCAGAACTCTGCCTGCGCCTCCGATGCCTTCTTCCCCTTTGCGGACGGTCTGATCCAAGCCATCGAGGCGGGCGCGACAGCGGTGATCCAGCCGGGCGGGTCGATTCGCGATGATGAGGTCATTGCCGCAGCCGACGCGGCAGGCATTGCCATGGTCTTTACCGGGGTGCGGGTGTTTCGCCACTAGAACACTTGGAGCGCCTTTTCTATATTTCTAAGCCATTAAACTACTGACAACCTTTTTCGATAATAGTAGATATCGTCTGTCAGAGCCTCTGGTCTGACGATGGGCAAAATGCCCCCGGTGCCAAAATGGAACCGGTCAACATGAAGAAGGAGTTTCGGTATGGCGCTATACAGCGTGAATACGAACCGTGACGCCATGATTGCGCTTCAGAATCTGAACGTAACAGGCTCGGAACTTAGTGTTACACAACAGCGGATTTCGACCGGACGTAAGGTCGATAGTGCGAAAGACAATGGCTCCACTTGGGCGATTGCGCAATCACAGCGGGCCACATCAACCGCTCTTAACGCTGTAAAGGATTCCTTACAGCGTGGCCAATCCACCGTGGATGTGGCGCTCGCTGCAGGGACCTCGGTCTCGGATCTGCTCGTGCAGATGAAAGAAAAGGCGCTTGCAGCCTCTGATACCACCCTTGATACATCAGGCCGTGCGGCCCTGAACGAAGACTTCAAGGCTCTACGTGATCAGTTGGCTAAGACCGTGGCCAATGCCGACTTCAACGGCACCAACATGATCAAGACGGGCGGCGCCACCATAGCGGCGCTCGCCAACGCAGCGGGCACCAGCAAGATTACGATTGCGGCCCAGTCTCTCGCTTTGGGCGGTGCCAATCTAACCGGTATTGGCAGCACGGCCAGCCTGGCGTCCAACACGGCCTCAACCGCTCAGGCCATGATTGCAACGGTCAATACAGCAATCGGTAAGGTCAGTACCGCGCTCGCAAAGCTGGGTACAGGTTCAAAGGCCCTCGACCTGCACCTGTCCTTCATTATGAAACTTCAAGACACCTTGGATAATGGCGTGGGCAACCTCGTCGATGCCGACCTGGCCAAGGAAAGTGCCAAGCTCCAGTCGCTGCAAACGCGGCAGCAGCTGGGTGTTCAGGCCCTGTCTATCGCCAATCAGTCTACCTCCGCCCTACTCGGCCTGTTCCGATAGGGTTTAGCTCGCAGTAAGCGAACCTGCGGCGGGGGTCATGGCCCCCGCCGATTAGGCCCTTTGCTGGGTTAGAACCAGCCGGCGTCTCGCAGGCCCGCAGCATAGCTGCGGCTGACCGGCACCCTTGTCCCATCCTTTAGGGTCAAGGTGGCGCGGCCATCACCGCGCGCCGCTTCGACAATCCCCGCCTTGGCGACCCACCAAGAGCGGTGCGTTCGCGCGCCTTCAATACCCTCAAGCTCAACAATGGCATCGGCCAAGCGCATCAGGATCAGGTCTGACCCGCGGTCGGTATGAAGGCGCAGATAATGGTCCTCGGCCTCGACCGCCAAAAGGGTCGCGCCCTTAAGCTTGGCTGGAAACCGGCTGAGGAACCGAACGGTCTCGGTGGGCCCGTCAGGCGAAGAGGTCGATTGCTGCCGCTGTTCGGTCGCATAGTTCAGGGCCGTCATGGCCATCGTGATGATCAGGACCTGCGGCAGGTAAGTCAAAAATGTCACCGTTTCGCTGGAACTTGGAAACATTATCGTGGACGCGAAATAGACCATCAGGGCGATCGGCCCCGTGATAATCGCCACGATCAACAGGCCTTGACGCCAAGGGCGGGTTTCGAGAATTTCGAACCTTTGGATCAGACTGATGGTGACGGCTCCCATCGCGCTGCCGCCGATCATCAGTCCGGCCCAATAGGCGAGACGCAAGGCAATGGGGGCTCCGTCCGTGCCAAAGGCACCGGAGAAGGACAGAAACAGGGCCGCAAGGGCCCCGATGCCCAAGCCCCGCGCATTTCGCAGCATCAACCTTGCCGTTGGCGAAGCGCCAATGGCGGCCCCTTTTCGTTGGCGAAGGGCCGGTGGTGATTGGCGAAGATGGGGCTGCACCGGCGGGTCGGGCCTCTTAGGGTAGTGGCGACAGTTTAATCCATGAGGTCTTAACATGATCGTTGAAGGTGGCAAGCGCCGCATCCCGCGCCTTGTCTTGAGCCTAGGCCTGATGGCCCTGTTTGTGGTCGCTGCGGTCTTGATCGGCCTGCCTCAGTCCATCGGCCTGCATCGTCCAAGGCTGGACCTCTTGGCCGCGCAACCGCTCAAGATTCAGATCCATGTTGGCGCCGCCCTTTTGGCCTTTTGCCTGGGGCTCGTGCTCTTTGCCGCGCCTAAGGGCACCTTGCCACACCGGACCTTGGGTTGGATTTGGGTGATCTTCATGACCACCGTGGCGGTATCGTCCCTGTTCATCACCAGCCTCAATGGAAATGCCTATTCCTGGATCCACATGCTGTCTGGCTATGTCCTGATCACATTGCCTGCGGGGGTTATTGCGGCGCGCCGTCATAGGGTTCTGATGCATCAGCGGGCCATGACCGGCATGTTTCTCGGCGGCATGGTGATCGCTGGAGCCTTCACCTTTTTTCCGGGCCGTTTAATGTGGCGCGTGATCATGGGTTAGGGCTAAAGGGCTTGGTCTGGAGATGATTTGCGCCCAAGTCCTCAGGGGGTTGAATTTCCTCTTGGGCTCGGCTGATCTGGCCAGAAGGGGGCGTTCACGGCCCGATGCTGGGCGTCTGTTCTGGTGGTTGGCGCAATGGCGCAAAATCCCGCTGTTCATGTCGCTTTGGATAAGGAACAAATTCGGCGCAAACCGTGTTTTCCTTGGCCTGTTTGGTTGCGCCTGCGGTTAGCCGTCTCTATAACGCGGATCAAGATTGGTGCCGAACCTGTGTTTGGTGCTGTGTTTTCCGCGATCTTCTAGCCGCGACCGGACCTCATGAACATTCACGAGCATCAAGCCAAGGCCGTCCTCAAAGAGTTCGGCGTTCCTGTTCCACGCGGTTTTGCCGCCTTTACGGTCGATGAGGCCGTTAAGGGTGCTGAAGCCCTCGGCGGTCCTGTCTGGGTCGTCAAGGCTCAGATCCACGCCGGTGGCCGTGGCAAGGGCGGCGGCGTCAAGGTCGTCAAGTCGATCGACGCGGTTCGCGAAGAGGCGACCCGTATGCTGGGCATGACGCTGGTCACCCATCAGACCGGTCCAGCCGGCCGTTTGGTTCGCCGCCTCTATGTCGAAGAGGGCGCGGCCATTGCTCGCGAGCTTTATCTGTCCTTGCTGGTTGACCGGGTCACGTCTCGCGTGTCCGTCGTCGCCTCGACCGAAGGCGGCATGGACATTGAGGAAGTGGCAGCCCACACGCCTGAAAAGATCATGGCCTTCTCGATTGACCCCGCGACCGGCGTCTTCCCGCACCATGCGCGGACCTTGGCATCGTCCTTGGGCTTGACCGGTGCGGCGGCCAAGCAGATCCAGACCCTCTTGCCTTCGCTCTATAAGGCCTTTGTCGAGCGCGACATGGAGATGCTGGAAATCAATCCTCTGATCGTCACCGCTGACGACCAGCTTCGCGTCCTCGACGCCAAGATCTCCTTCGACAGCAACGCCCTCTATCGTCAGCCGGAAATGCGCGAGCTTCGCGACATGACCGAAGAGGACGAAAAAGAGATCGAGGCCTCCAAGTACGACCTGTCCTATATCACGCTCGACGGCGAAATTGGCTGTATGGTCAATGGCGCGGGTCTGGCCATGGCGACGATGGACATCATCAAGCTCTATGGGGCTGAGCCTGCCAACTTCCTCGATGTTGGCGGCGGTGCTTCTAAGGAAAAGGTTACGGCAGCCTTTAAGATCATCACCTCCGATCCGGCGGTGAAGGGGATCTTGGTCAATATCTTCGGCGGCATCATGCGCTGTGACATCATCGCTGAAGGCGTGGTGGCTGCAGTTAAAGAAGTCGGCCTGAAGGTGCCTCTGGTGGTTCGCTTGGAGGGCACCAATGTCGCCCTCGGCAAGCAGATCATCAATGAGAGCGGCCTAAACGTCATTGCAGCGAACGACCTTTCGGACGCCGCAGAAAAAATCGTCAAGGCCGTGCGGGCCGGAAACTGAGCTGGATCCCACCGGGTCCGAAGATCGATTTCTAGAAAGCTGAAGCAGGGCGCATGTCCATCCTGATCGACAAGAATACCAAGGTTATCTGCCAGGGAATCACCGGTTCTCAGGGCACCTTCCACACCGAGCAGGCCATTGCCTATGGCACGCAGATGGTCGCTGGGGTTACCCCCGGCAAGGGCGGCATGACGCATGTTGGCCTTCCCGTCTATGACACGGTGGCTGAAGCCCGCGAGCGCACGGGTGCAACGGCCTCGGCCATCTATGTGCCGCCGCCCTTCGCCGCTGACTCGATCCTTGAGGCCATCGCCGCTGAGATCCCGTTGATTGTCTGCATCACCGAAGGCATCCCCGTGGCCGACATGGTCAAGGTTCGCCGCGCGCTGGACGGCTCCAAGTCGCGCCTGATCGGTCCAAACTGCCCCGGCGTTCTGACGCCGGATCAGTGCAAGATCGGCATTATGCCCGGAAATATCTTCTCAAATGGCTCGGTGGGTGTTGTTTCACGCTCCGGAACCCTTACCTATGAGGCCGTTTTCCAGACCACGAATGTGGGCTTGGGCCAGACCACCGCTGTCGGCATCGGCGGCGATCCGGTCAAGGGCACCGAGTTCATCGACATTCTGGAAATGTTCTTGGCCGACGACGCCACCAAGTCAATCATCATGATCGGTGAAATTGGCGGCTCTGCCGAAGAGGATGCTGCGGACTTCATTAAGCATTCCAAGATTAAAAAGCCTATGGTCGGGTTCATCGCCGGCCGCACAGCCCCTCCGGGGCGTCGGATGGGTCACGCGGGCGCGATCATCTCCGGCGGTAAGGGTGGCGCTGAAGACAAGATCGCAGCGATGGAGGCCGCGGGTATCCGCGTGTCACCGTCTCCCGCAGCACTGGGCCAGACATTGGTCGAGTTGCTTAAGAGCCTGTGATCTACACACGCAAGGGAGCGATCCGCATCGGCTGATGTCCTGCGGCGGATCGCCTAGGAACGAAGACTATGGCGGACGATACCGGGCGGCTGAATCAACTTCTTGAGCAGACCTCCTTCCTCTACGGCGGCAACAGTGCATTCGTGGAGGCGCTCTATGCGCGGTGGGCGAAAGACCCCGCCTCGGTAGAGCCCTCGTGGCAGGTCTTCTTCGCCGGTCTGCAAGAGCCGACCGCCGATGCCGTTGACGCCGTTCGCAAGCCCGGTTGGGTGGGTGGCCAGACGCCTCAGGCCCGTCCAGACTGGCTATCGGCCCTTGATGGCCAGTGGCCCGCGGTCGAGGCCAAGATCGCTCAAAAGATCACCGACAAGGCTCCGGCGGCAACGCCCGAAGCGGTTCGCGCGGCGACGATGGACAGTCTGCGCGCCATTATGATGATCCGCGCCTATCGTGTGCGCGGCCATTTTGCGGCCAATCTCGACCCGTTGGGCCTAGACGAAAAGCCTGACACGACGGAGCTCGATCCCGCCAGCTATGGCTTCTCTGAGGCCGACTATGATCGCCCGATCTTCCTCGATTATGTTCTGGGCCTAGAGACCAGCACCGTGCGTGAGATCGTCTCGATCCTGCGCCGGACCTACTGTGGCAATGTCGGGGTGCAATATATGCACATCTCCGATCCGGTCGAAAAGCAGTGGCTGCAGGAGCGGATCGAAGGCAAGGATAAGGAAATCACCTTTACGCCTCAGGGCAAGGTGGCGATCCTCAAGAAGCTGATCGAGGCCGAGGGCTTTGAGCGCTTCTTGCACAAGCGTTTCCCTGGCACCAAGCGTTTTGGTCTGGATGGCGGTGAGGCTACGGTCCCCGCGCTCGAACAGATCATCAAGCGCGGCGGGGCTCTTGGCGTCGATGATATCGTCATTGGCATGCCTCACCGTGGCCGTCTGAATGTGCTGGCCGCTGTGATGGGCAAGCCCTATCGCGTCATCTTCCACGAGTTCCAGGGCGGATCGTCCGTGCCCTCCGATATCGGCGGCTCGGGTGATGTGAAATACCACATGGGCGCGTCCTCGGACCGCAGCTTCGACGACAATAGTGTTCACCTGTCACTCACCGCCAACCCGTCTCACCTCGAGATCGTTAACCCGGTGGTGCTGGGTAAGGCTCGCGCCAAGCAGGCCGAAAAGCTTCGCCAAGATCCAGAGGGTGGCCGTGGTCACGTGTTGCCCCTGCTGCTGCACGGCGATGCGGCCTTTGCCGGTCAGGGCGTGGTGGCTGAATGTTTCGCCCTGATGGGGTTGAAGGGCTATCGCACCGGCGGGACCATCCACTTCATCGTCAATAATCAGATCGGCTTTACCACCAGCCCCCGCTTCTCGCGCTCGTCCCCCTATCCGTCGGACGTGGCTTTAATGGTAGAGGCCCCGATCCTGCACGCCAATGGGGATGACCCAGAGGCGGTGGTCTTTGCCGCTAAGGTCGCCACCGAATATCGTCAGAAGTTCGGTAAGGACGTGGTCATCGATATGTTCTGTTATCGCCGGTTCGGCCATAATGAGGGCGACGATCCGACCATGACCCAGCCTTTGATGTACGCCAAGATCAAGGGCCACCCCTCGACCCGTGAAATCTATAGCCAGCGCTTGATAGAGCAGGGCGTGGTTACCGCCGCCGAACTTGACGGCTGGTTGACGGGCTTTGAGTCCTTCCTCGATGCCGAATTTGAGGCCGGTAAGGTCTATAAGGCCGATAAGGCCGACTGGCTGGACGGGGCTTGGAGCGGCCTTGCGCGCCCCGACGGCGATGATCGCAAGTTCGACACCGCGGTGCCGCTGCAAAAGCTCAAGGATATTGGCTCGCGCCTGACCACGGTTCCCAACCACATTGACGTGCACAAGACCGTCAAGCGTGTGGTTGAAGGACGCCGGACCGCCATCGAATCGGGTGAAGGTCTGGACTGGTCCACCGGCGAGCATCTGGCCTTTGCGACTTTGCTCGACGAGGGCTTCCCCGTCCGCCTGTCCGGTCAGGACAGTGTGCGCGGCACCTTCGTGCAGCGTCACTCGGACCTGATCGATCAGACCACCGAAGAGCACTATACGCCGCTGAACAATATCCGCCCCGGTCAGGCCCACTATGAGGTCATCGATTCGCTGCTGTCAGAAGAGGCGGTATTGGGCTTCGAATATGGCTTCAGCCTTGCCGACCCCAACACCTTGGTGATGTGGGAAGCGCAGTTTGGTGACTTTGCCAACGGCGCCCAGGTGGTGGTCGACCAGTTCATCAGTTCGGGTGAACGCAAGTGGCTGCGGATGAGTGGTCTGGTGATGCTGCTGCCCCATGGCTATGAGGGCCAGGGTCCCGAGCACTCTTCGGCCCGCCTTGAGCGCTATCTGCAAAGCTGCGCCGAAGACAATATGCAGGTGGTCAATGTCTCGACCCCGGCCAACTATTTCCACGCCCTGCGTCGCCAGATGCACCGGCCATTCCGCAAGCCCTTGGTGGTCATGACGCCCAAGTCCTTGCTGCGTCACAAGAAGGCGGTCTCTAAGCTGACGGAAATGGCTGACGGCTCGTCCTTCCACCGCGTCCTTTGGGATGATGCCGAGATCAATCCGGCCCTGACCTCGACCAAGCTGAAGTC
>CANKPO010000038.1 GCA_947484535.1 Caulobacteraceae bacterium | reverse complement strand
TGGCTTCCTGGCTGGGGCCTATGGTGCGTTCCTTGAGCGTCAAGGTCGCAAGGCCGAGGCTATCGGTATCTATGATGCTGTTCTGGCGGGCGATGCCAGCGATGTAACCGCCTTGGGTGCCAAGGTCCGACTGGCTAAGAAAAAGCCTGCACCGCCCTTGCCATCTTTGCAAAAGGGCGCAGCAGCGACCTTGATGGCAACCGCCGTAGCCGCCGTGGGGCAGAGACAACCCCAGGGCGGACTGATCTATCTTCGGCTGGCCCTGAGGCTTGATCCGAGCCTTGATGAGGCGTGGGTGCTCATTGGCGACCTGATGACGAGCGCTAAGGACAGTACGGCAGCGACAGCGGCCTATTCGCAGATCGCGCCGTCCAGCACGCGCTATGGCGAGGCGCGCAATCGTCTGGCCTGGGGGCTCCAAAGGGCTGGCGACAATGCAGCCGCCATCAAATTGGCCGAAGAGACGGTCAAGCAGCGGCCCAAGGATGTCGATTGCCTTTCGACCCTAGCGGATCTTTTGCGCACAGCGGAGCGGTTCGAAGAGTCGATCAAGATTCTAGGCCGGGTGATCGCCATGCGCGGCGAGACCGCTGAGTGGGGCTACTACTTCATGCGCGGCATTGCGCTGGAGCGTTCGGGCAACTGGACCGCCGCCGAGGCTGACTTGAAAAAGGCCCTCGATCTCAATCCCACCGAGCCGGAGATCATGAACTATCTGGGCTATTCCTGGATCGATCGCGGTGAAAATCTGGAGGAGGGGCTGGCCCTGATCCGGCAGGCGCTGACGGGGCGTCCCGACTCTGGGGCGATGGTCGACAGTCTGGGCTGGGCCTATTTCCGTCTCGGAGACTTTAAGCGTGCGGCGGACATGCTCGAACAGGCTGTGCAGATGGAGGCGGCGGACGCCGACGTCAATAACCACCTCGGTGATGCCTATTGGCGCGTCGGGCGCACGGTCGAAGCAAGATATCAGTGGGAGCGGGTGCTTACCCTCAAGCCTACGGACAAGATGAAGGCTGAGGTAGAAGGCAAGTTGAAGGACGGCTTGCCGGAACTGACCGGACCGCCTGCGCCGCCCCTGCGGGCTGATCCGCTTCCCGGTGGAGGAACAGCAACGTGAGCCTGACGGCCTTTGCTCCGGCGAAGATCAATCTGTTCCTTCATGTGGGCGGATTGGATGAGAGCGGCTATCACCCCCTGTCCAGCCTGATGGTCTTTGCCGATTTTGGTGATCAGGTTTCGGTTGAGGCGGCGGACGCGATCACTATCGAATTGGACGGCCCCTTTGCCGAGGCGTTCGAAAACGAAAACCTGTCGGACAATCTGGTCACCGGGGCGGTGCGTAGGATCCTGTCGGTGATCAAGGGGCCTCAGCCGCCCTTTCGGGTGCTCTTGACCAAAAACCTGCCCGTCGGCGCGGGGCTGGGCGGCGGATCGAGCGACGCTGGGGCGACCTTGCGGCTCTTGCGCATCGCCCTGAACCTTTCGATCAAAGATCAGGATCTGCAGGAGATGGCCATGAGCCTTGGCTCTGACGGTGCCGCTTGCCTCTGGGCCGAGCCGGTGATTGCAGAGGGACGCGGCGAGATTCTATCCAAGCCCCCTCAGATGCCGACCCTGCATGCAGTGCTGGTCAATCCCCGGATTGTCTGCTCCACACCAGCGGTCTTCCGCGCCTTTGATGAGGCCGGTGGAGAGGGCGATGCCTATACGCCCAACCTGCCGCCCGTGATCGAAACGGTCGAAGAGGTTGCGGCCTATCTGACCTATTGCCGCAATGATCTGGAGGGGCCAGCCGTGCGGCTCCATCCTGAGATCGGCGAGGTGCTCGACGCCTTGCGCGATGAGCGTGAGACGCTTCTGGCGCGGATGTCGGGGTCCGGCTCGACCTGTTTTGCCCTCTGTGGCAGCCAGATCGAGGCCGAGGGTTTGGTTGACCGTCTAGAGCAGATGCGCCCCGACTGGTGGATCAAGAAGTGCCGCCTCGGCGGGCCTTGGCCGCAAGACTAATCCTCAAACCAAAACGGGGGCCCCGAAGGACCCCCGTTCCGCAGACTTGGGCTTGCCCCTTGTCTTAGTGCATGGCTTCCCCGTGCAGGGAGGCGTCGAGACCCTCGACTTCGCCCTCTTCGGAAACCCGCAGGCCAACCGTATACTTACAGATCATCAGGATGATGTAGGTCGCCAGACCTGACCAGAGGAGGGTCACACCGACACCCATGGCCTGCTTCATCACCGAGGCGCCTTCGCCAAGGCTGTTGATGGTGGCGTCCGCCAGCAGACCAGTGAGGAGCGCACCGATGATGCCGCCGATGCCGTGCACGCCGAAGGCGTCGAGGCTATCATCATAGTTGAAGATCTTCTTGAGCCAGACGGCGCTCACATAGCAACCCGCACCGGCGATCAGGCCGATGATCAGGGCGCCTTGTGGGTTAACAAAGCCCGCAGCAGGCGTGATGGCTACCAGACCGGCAACCGCACCCGAGGCCAGACCCAGCATGCCGGGCTTCTTGCGCTCAACCCACTCTACGATCATCCAAGACAGGGCTGCCGCAGCAGCAGCGACTTGGGTGTTCAACATGGCAGCAGCGGCGATACCGTCGGCGGCCCATTCCGAACCGGCGTTGAAGCCGAACCAACCCACCCACAGAAGCGAGGCGCCGATCATCGTATAGACGAGGTTGTGCGGGGCCATGTTCTCAGAGCCGTAGCCATTACGCTTACCCAGAACCAAGGCGCAGACCAAGCCCGCAACACCGGCATTGATGTGAACCACGGTGCCGCCTGCGAAGTCGAGCACGCCAGCGGTCGAGAGGAAGCCGCCGCCCCAGACCCAGTGACAGACTGGCGCATAGACGAAGATCGACCACAGGGTCGTGAAGACCAGAAGGGTCGAGAACTTCATACGCTCTGCGAAGGCACCGGCAATCAGGGCTGGGGTGATGATCGCGAAGGTCATCTGATAGACGACCCACAGCATTTCAGGCAGGCCCTTGGCCACGGCATAGGCCGTATCAACCCGCACATTGTTCAAGAAGAAGGCGTCAAAGCTGCCAATATAGGGCTGTAGCGCTGACGATGGATTATAGCCCAAGGCGAGGCTGTAGGTGCAGACCATCCACACAACTGTCACCAGAGCGGTGATGGCAAAGGATTGGGCAACCGTGGCGATGACGTTCTTCTTGCGCACCATGCCGCCGTAAAACAGGGCAAGGCCAGGAATGGTCATCAGCAGGACGAGAGCGGTGGAGGTCAAGATCCAAGCCGTGCCGCCGGAGTCCAGCTCCAGAGGAGCCTGGTGAGCCAACAAGGCGGGGGCGGGTGCGGCAGCCTCTTCGGCAGCGGGAGCAGAGGAGGCGGGCAGGGCCGCTTCGGTACTGTCAGCGGGAGCCGAGGAGGCGGCAGGTGCTGCGTCTTGAGCGTGAGCGGACGGCGCGGTCATCAGACCGCCTCCGACCAGGACGGCTGCGAGCATCAGGCCGCTAAGCCCCTTGCTGATCAGCCCTTTAATGGCGGTGAGTTTCATGGTGGAGATCCCCAATATCTGGTCTTAAAGAGCCGATGAGCCGGTTTCGCCGGTACGGATGCGCACCGCTTCTTCGACGTTGAGTACGAAAATCTTTCCGTCGCCGATCTTGCCGGTTCCGGCAGCGGCCTTGACGGCTTCGATGGCACCGGCGACGGCACCATCGTCAACAACGGCTTCAAGTTTCATCTTCGGAACGAAGTTCACTTGATATTCCGCGCCGCGATAGATTTCGGTCTGTCCCTTCTGACGGCCATAGCCCTTCACTTCCGAGACAGTCAGGCCTTCCACGCCAGCTTTCACGAAGGCTTCACGCACCTCGTCGAGCTTGAAGGGCTTTATGATCGCAATGATCAGTTTCATCCGTTCGCTCCCGCGCGTTCGAGCCACCGCGCGCCCCTCGAAATTGGTCCTAACCGACAGGCTATCGGGGTCTCGCCGCGCCTGATCGACATCCAGAGGCTAGACACCCGAGCGGCTGGCACCGAACTCCCCGTCGTTAAATCGGGCCCTTTCTTGTTCGTTGCCTGAATTTCGGGCGCCGGGTTCGGTCTGCGGTTAAAATTTAGGCGCGCCTTGCGGTGCCGTCGTCTGTATCGAAACTGCCGCCTCGAAATTAGTCCGTACATTGAAGGGCGCTTGCGACGCCGAAAGCTTGATGCAAGCGCCAACGCGCCCTATGGTCCGCCCACTTTTCTTTAAGGAATTTAGCGGTCCATGGTCGATGCCAATGCTCCCTCCGGTTCCCTAGGTGCTAGCGCGCCTAGCGCCTCGCAGGGCCTGTCCTTTCAGAACCTGATCCTGACGCTCCATGACTATTGGAGCCGTCAGGGCTGTGTGATCCTTCAGCCTTACGACCTCGAGGTCGGGGCAGGGACCTTGCACCCCGCCACCGTCCTGCGGGCCTTGGGTCCAAAGACGTGGAAAGCCGCCTATGTGCAGCCCTCACGGCGTCCGGGCGATGGCCGCTATGGCGAAAACCCCAACCGCTTGCAGCACTATTACCAATATCAGGTGATCTTGAAGCCGAACCCCAAGGACATGCAGGCGCTCTATCTTGGCTCGCTGGCCGCCATTGGTCTGGACCCCACGCTGCACGATATGCGCTTTGTTGAGGATGACTGGGAAAACCCCACCGTCGGGGCCTGGGGCTTGGGCTGGGAGGTCTGGTGCGACGGGATGGAGGTCAGCCAGTACACCTATTTCCAACAGGTCGCGGGCATGGATGTCGATCCGGTCGCGGGCGAACTGACCTATGGCTTAGAGCGTCTGGCCATGTATGTGCAGGGCGTCGACAATGTCTATGATCTGCGCTTCAACGACGACGGCGCCTCCTATGGCGACGTGTTCCTCGAGAACGAACGCCAGTTCAGCGCCTTCAATTTCGAGGTCGCCGATGTCGAGACCCTCAAGCGCCAGTTCGAAGATATGGTCGCTCAGGTCAGCCGCATTCTTGAGCATCGTGGCCCGCAGGGGCAACGCTTGGCACTGCCTGCCTATGACCATGTTCTAAAGGCCAGCCACCTGTTCAATCTGATGGATGCGCGCGGGGCCATCGCGGTCGCTGAACGTCAAAGCTACATCGGCCGCATCCGCGACCTTTGCAAAGCCACCGCCGCTGCGTGGGTGGAGTAGGTCCCATGCCCCAACTGCTTCTCGAACTGTTCTCCGAAGAGATCCCCGCCCGTATGCAGGCCCAGGCCGGCCGCGACCTTGAGCGCATGGCGCGCGAGCGTCTGGCCGAGGCCGGCTTCTTGCCCGAAGCGGTCAAGTCCTTTGCCGGTCCGCGCCGCCTGACGCTGGTCATTGAAGGCCTTCCCGCCGCTCAGCCTGACCGGACCGAGGAACGCAAGGGGCCAAAGGTTGGCGCGCCGCAGGCCGCCCTCGACGGGTTCTTGCGCTCGACCGGTCTGACCCAAGACCAACTGACTGAGCAGGGCGGCGTCTATTTCGCCCTGAGCGCCAAGCCGGGTCGTCCCACGCCCGAAGTGATCGCCGAGATGGTGCCCGCCATCATCCGCGCCTTCCCTTGGCCCAAATCGATGAAGTGGGGCACCGGCTCCCTGCGCTGGGTACGGCCCCTGCAACGCATCCTCTGCGTCTTTGACGGCGAGGTCGTGCCTTTCGAGATCGAGGGGATTGAAAGCGGCGACATGACCGAGGGCCATCGGTTCATGGGCTCACGCGCCCCGTTCCGCGCCCGTCATTTCGAGGCCTATGCCGCAGGGCTTGAGGCCAATTTCGTGGTGCTCGATCCCGAAGAGCGCAAGGCCCGCATTCTGGAGGGCGCACGCACCCTATGCTTCGCCCGCAGTGTGGAACTGGTCGATGATCAGGGCCTACTGGATGAGGTCGCAGGCCTGGCTGAATGGCCGACCCCGATCCTTGGCGACATGGACCCGGCCTTTCTGGACCTGCCGCCCGAGGTGATCCGTACCTCCATGCGCACGCACCAGAAATATTTCGCCGTGCGCGATCCTAAGACCGGCGGCCTCGCGCCCAATTTCCTTGTCGTGTCCAATATTGAGGCGCGCGATGGGGGCCATCTGGTCTCGATCGGCAATGCGCGGGTCCTGTCGGCGCGTCTAAATGATGCAAGGTTCTTCTGGGATGAGGACCGCAAGACGCCGCTGCAAACGCGGCTTGAAAAGCTAAAGAGCGTCACCTTCCACGCCAAGCTGGGCACGCTCTATCAACGTGCCGAGCGGATTTCGGCGCTTGCTGGCCAGATCGCGGCGCTGATCGGCGCGGACAAGGCTCAGGCTGAGCGGGCAGGGCTGCTCGCAAAGGCCGACCTGACCTGCGGCATGGTCGGTGAGTTCCCCGAGCTTCAAGGCCTGATGGGCGGCTACTATGCCCGCCAGCAAGGCGAGCCCGACGCCGTCGCCGACGCCATCCGCGACCACTACAAACCCCAAGGCCCCGCTGATAGTGTGCCGACAGCGCCCGTTAGCGTGGCTGTGGCGCTGGCTGAGAAGCTGGACACGCTGGTCGGGTTCTTTGCCATCGACGAGAAGCCGACGGGCTCGAAGGACCCCTATGCGCTGCGTCGTGCGGCCTTGGGGGCGGTTCGACTTATTCTTGATAATAGTTTGGCCATTAACCTGCGTGATCTTTGTATCGATCATGCACGAGTTGGATTTTCGTTAGAATATGCTGACGCATCGACGCCGATAAATGCGTTGATGATGTTTGTTGTCGATAGACTTAACGTGGCATTGCGTGAGCAGGGCTTCCGTCACGATATAATCAGCGCCACATTTAGAGCCGTAGAGACCACAGAACTGTTCCTGACGAATTTGGTCGATAGAGTACGCGTTCTCTCAAACTACCTGCCGACGCCGAACGGAGAAAAATTGCTTGCTGGCTATCGTCGTAGTGGCAATTTCTTGAAGAATGTGAAGGACTTTGATGGATTGGGTGACCCAATCAGGGTGGAGAGTGCCCCATCCGAAGAGCTTGCTCTTTTTGATGAATTTACACGTGTTCAAGCGCAAGTGTTGACGGCATTTTTGGATGGAACTCAGGTTTCCGTTCCAGTGCTAAATGCACTCGCTTCGCTGCAAGATCCGATAGATGCCTTTGCAGATAACGTGTTTATCGCTGAACCTGAATTCCGCGTAAACCGTCTGCGGTTATTGACGCGAATAAAGGCCACTATGGAACGCGTCGCAGACTTTTCCTTGATTAACGGGTGAGATGACCATGGCGAACGATAGCGCGAACCCCATCCGTTGGGTCTATGGCTTTGGTGGCGGCAGTGCCGATGGCGATGCCAAGATGAAGAACCTCTTGGGGGGCAAGGGCGCCAATCTGGCCGAGATGAGCGCGCTGGGCTTGCCTGTCCCGCCCGGCTTCACCATCACCACCGAGGCCTGCGTCCACTATTACAGCAACGATAAGACCTATCCGGCCCATCTCGAAGATCAGGTCCGGGCCGGTCTGGCCAAGGTCGAGGCCATTACCGGCAAGGTCTTTGGCGATCCGGCCAATCCGCTGCTCGTGTCGGTACGGTCCGGGGCGCGCGCCTCTATGCCGGGCATGATGGATACGGTTCTGAATCTTGGCCTGAACGATGCGACGGTCGAGGGTCTGGCCAAGCTGTCCGGCGACCGGCGCTTTGCCTTCGACAGCTATCGCCGCTTCATCCAGATGTATTCCAACGTCGTGCTCGATCTGGACCATCACATGTTCGAAGAGATCCTCGACGAGCATAAGGACCGGCTAGACGTCAGCATCGACACCGCCCTCAGCGCCGAAGACTGGGAAGCGGTCGTCACCGACTATAAGGCCGCCGTCGAGCGCGAGTTGGACCGTCCTTTCCCGCAAGACCCTGCCGCCCAACTCTGGGGCGCGGTCAGCGCCGTCTTTGCCAGCTGGATGAACGAGCGGGCCAAGTTCTATCGCCGCATGCACGATATCCCCGAAAGCTGGGGTACGGCGGTCAATGTCCAGTCGATGGTGTTCGGCAATATGGGCGAGACCTCGGCGACGGGCGTGGCCTTTACCCGCAATCCTTCGACCGGTGAGGCACGGCTCTATGGCGAGTTCCTGATCAATGCCCAGGGCGAGGACGTGGTGGCCGGTATCCGCACGCCGCAAAGCCTGACCAAGATCGCCCGCGAAGAGATGGGCGAGAACGCCCTATCGATGGAAGAGGCCATGCCAGAGGTCTTTGGCCAGTTCAAGGCCGTGGTCGAGCGGTTGGAACGCCACTATCGCGACATGCAGGACATTGAGTTCACGGTCGAGCAGGGCGTGCTCTATATGCTCCAGACCCGCAACGGCAAGCGTACGGCCAAGGCTGCCTTGAAGATCGCCGTCGACATGGCGGCGGATGGCATGATCACCCAGGAAGAGGCGATCTTGCGCGTCGAGCCCTCGGCGCTGGATCAGCTCTTGCACCCCACCATCGATCCCAAGGCCGAGCGCAATGTCGTGGCTCAGGGCCTGCCTGCCTCGCCCGGCGCAGCGACGGGAACGGTCGTGTTTGATTCCGAGGAGGCTGAGCGCCTCGGCAATTCCGGCCATTCGGTCATTCTGGTCCGTGATGAGACCAGCCCCGAAGACATTCACGGCATGCATGCGGCGCGCGGCATTGTCACGGCGCGCGGGGGTATGACCAGTCACGCCGCTGTGGTCGCGCGCGGTATGGGGCGTCCCTGCGTCTCCGGTGCCGGTGAAATCCACATCGATGCCAAGGCGGGCGAGTTCCGCTGTCGGGGCCGGACCTTCAAGGCGGGCGACATCATCACCATCGACGGCTCGCGCGGCGAGGTTCTGGCCGGCGCGGTCAAGATGGTTGAGCCTGAACTGACCGGTGACTTCGCCACCCTGATGGTTTGGGCGGACAAGGTGCGCCGCCTGAAGGTACGCGCCAATGCCGAGACGCCTTTGGATGCCCAGACGGCCCGTCAGTTCGGTGCCGAAGGCATCGGCCTTTGCCGCACCGAGCACATGTTCTTTGACGCCGACCGGATCGCAGCGGTTCGCGAGATGATCTTGGCCGATGATGAGGCGGGGCGCCGCCTC
This sequence comes from Caulobacteraceae bacterium, assembly GCA_947484535.1. Lineage (GTDB taxonomy): Bacteria > Pseudomonadota > Alphaproteobacteria > Caulobacterales > Caulobacteraceae > CAISGS01. The sequence continues at coordinate 20 of CANKPO010000038.1, read as the reverse complement.
GCCTTGGCTAAGATCTTGCC
>CANKPO010000037.1 GCA_947484535.1 Caulobacteraceae bacterium | reverse complement strand
TTACCGGCAAAGGTATTGACGAAGGTTTGCAGGGCCATATCCAGTCCTCGAAGCTTGGGTTCGGTCAGCACAGCGCGGTGCCGGATCGGGATTGCCCCGAACCGGCCCGCTTCGCAAGGCTTAGGCGTCCGCTTTAGCGGCTGAGCCTAATTTTAAGCCTCGGACTTGACGTAGATCGAGCGTTTCACCGTCGAAAAGACCCGGTGCACCATCGGCTCAAAGACGCTGAGGGGCATGCTCTCATAGGCCGGATCGAACGCGGCCTGATCATAGAGGTGGCAAAACTGCGCGGTATGCTCAAAGGCTGGATGGCCACGGTGCTGTTCACGGGCCTCGCGGTCTAGGCCGATATGGTGGAAGAAATAATAGCCTTGGAAAATGCCGTGCTGCTCGACCATCCAATGGTTCTGCTCGCTGACAAAGGGCTTGAGAATGGCCGCACCGATGTCGGCATGGTTCCGAGGACCCAGAATGTCGCCCATATCGTGCAGCAGGGCGCAGACGACATATTCCTCGTCGCGACCGTCCTTGAAGGCGCGGGTCGCGGTTTGCAGGCTGTGCTCCAGCCGGTCGACCGCGAAACCGCCGCAGTCGCCGTCGAGCATTTTCAAGTGCGACAGGACGCGATTGGGCAGGTCCTTAACGAACGGGGCCATGGCCTTGCCGATAATGGCCCAATCGTCCGCTGTGCCTTCGGTCATGGCGTGAAACTTGGCAGATTCAGTCTGGTGAGAATGGTCGTCGGCCATGGGGCGTCTCCTGTGTGTGCTTTTTTTCAATGGTGCGCCGGACAGATCGTCTCGTCAACAAAACCGGTTGCTGACAAGCCAGATGGGATTGGCTAGAAGACCCCTTAGGCGGGCATGATGTAGTGGTAGCCTGCGAGCTTCCCAAGCTTGTCGTGAGGGTTCGATTCCCTCTGCCCGCTCCAACACCACCGGACCTAGCCAAGCTGAAGGGCGATTTGCGCAGTCTCAAAGTGCCGTTTCAGAAGCAAATGCCGTGAGAGGTCGTCTTGGCGCCTCTCTGCTTGGATCGCTTTTGATCCTCTTGGCGGGCCTGCCATCGGTGCCCGCCTTGGCCGCGCCGTCTCACGGGCTGAAAGACCATATTGCCCGGCTTCAAAGACCCCGCCTGACCCATCAGCCCGCGGTTGAGATGTCGGACCTCATTGTCGACCTCATGCCAAGGTCGGGAACCCGCTTTGACTGGGAGCCCGAGCTTCAATCCTCGCTCATCTGGCTGTCAGACAAGCCCGGTCGTACCCAGCAGGGCGACTTTATGCGTCAAGCCTTGGCCCGGATTCACACCCAAGGCACCGCACCTGTAGCGCTGCGGCGGCGGCGGCGCGAGGCGGGTTGGACCCTGAAACTGATGACCGACCAGCCCATGTCGCTTGGACCCCGCTGGATCGAAATTTCTCCCGGCATGCCTGGAAGGGGCTGTTTTGGCATCTTCTATTCAGGTTGCCTGTTTACCGCCGAACAGGTTTTTGCCAGCGCTGACCTAAAGCCGCGCCTCCAGTGCCGGGTCGGAAATATGTTTAGTTTCAATCAGATATACCGAGTTTCATACCCCAGCCGATCCGACGTTTTGGTTGTCTATAGCTACACCAATGCCGACGAGGATGAGCTGTCTTGGGTCCAGATTCACAAGGTCAGCGACCTCCAACTTTTTTGCAAAGAATCGTAATTTAAGACTTGCGCAGTTTCGATAGCTTGTGATAGCCATCGAGGTACTGGACAGTAGCGATAGCTTTCGAGCTGAGCTTCTGGTCCTGCCATAGGGCAAAATGCCCCCGGACTTAAAATGAGCCCGGACACCTCGAAGAAGGAATATCGTCATGGCGCTGAACAGCGTTAACACGAACGGGCAAGCAATGATTGCCCTGCAAAATCTGAACGCCACGGGCGCAGACCTTGCCATCAGCCAAAATCGTATCTCCACCGGCCGTAAGGTCGATAGCGCTAAAGACAATGGCTCGACATGGGCCATTGCCCAATCCATGCGCGCCAATTCGCAGTCTCTAAATGCCGTTCGCGATTCTTTGCAGCGCGGTCAATCGACCATCGATGTGGCGATGGCCGCTGCGGGGTCGATTTCAGATCTTCTCATACAAATGAAAGAAAAGGCCCTCGCCGCGTCTGATACGTCGCTAGATACGGCCAGCCGCGAAGCCCTGAATGTGGACTTCAAGGCCCTCCGCGATCAGATCGGCAAGACGGTTGCCAACGCCGAGTTCAATGGCTCCAACATGATCAAAACCGGCGGCTCCAGCATCTTTGCGCTGGCCAATGCCGCAGGGACCAACAAACTGACCGTTTCGGCTCAATCCTTGGGTCTGGGCAGCGCGAACCTCACCGGCATCGGCAGCACCGCCAGCCTCCAATCCAACACCGCTTCAACGGCCAACGCCATGATCGCCACGGTCAACACTGCCATCGGCAAGGTCAGCACCGCTTTGGCCAAGCTCGGTACTGGATCAAAGGCCTTGGATCTGCATCTGACCTTCATCAACAAGCTGCAAGACAGCATCGATAACGGTATCGGCAACCTGGTGGATGCTGACCTGGCGAAGGAAAGTGCCAAGATACAATCGCTACAAACCCGTCAACAGCTCGGGGTACAAGCCCTGGCGATCGCGAACGCATCAACGCAAACCTTGTTAAGTCTTTTTCGGTAGGGGCAGCCGGCAGGTGAATCGGTAACCCTGATTTGTACTTCGAGGGGCGGCGCGGCGAAAGCCCGCCGCCCCTTTCGGTTATCAGGTGCCAATGAACAGAAACAAATGATCACACCCCATCCGCCTTTAAAGCGATCAATAATCTAATTCTATAACCATAATTCGCTATAGTATCGTATATAGATTGGAATAATGACAGAAATAATGATTATACAATCGATATTTATTGATATTTTGTAGGTAAAATTACGAGGTAATCGTAAAATTTTAGACTTTTTTGAAAGAATTTTCATCAAGACTTGGTCATTATTTCAAATATAGCTTTCCAAGGTCGTCGATTTAAACTTTCTAATATGTTGGATTTACTGAGTTTTAATCAACTGAACGATATCACTCGCTATCGACCGTGATGTCGCCAGCCATGCTGGGAACCAGGGGCCTTCGCCATGACCACCAACTACGACCTGACCCAACGCATGAGCTTCATGCGCCTCGACGAGCCGAGCGGGCGGGCCTTGCGGTCCATCAAGCCCATTATTGAGCGGTCATTGCCGGGCGCGCTCGAGACGTTCTATGGTCAGGTTCGGCAATATCCCGAGGTCAAACGTTTCTTCAGCGACGACCGCGCCATCGAGTCGGCCGGTGCGCGCCAACAGCGCCACTGGGGCAATATTTCCTCGGCCGATTTCAATGACGACTATGTGCGCAGCGTGCGTACCATCGGTCATGTTCATGCCCGCATCGGTCTAGAGCCCCGCTGGTACATTGGCGGCTATGCCCTCATCACTGAACAGCTGATCCGCGCCACCTTAAAGGAGCGCCTGCCCAAGGGCGGCCTGCTCACCAAGCCGCTGAAGGATACGGATCTGGCCGATCCGCTCGTTGCCCTGATCAAGGCCGTCATGCTGGATATGGATTTTAGCATCTCGATCTATATCGAAGCCCTAGACGATGAGCGCAAAGCCAAGGAAGCGGCGCTCGCCGAGGCTGAACAGCAGCAGTCCGCGCTGGTTGACGCGCTGGCCAAAGCCTTGGCAGACCTTTCGAGTGGAGACCTCACCACCCGCCTGACCCAGAAATTCGCGCCGCAATATACGAAGCTTCAAAACGACTTTAACGGCGCCATGGAGCAACTGCAGAACACCATGGCGGTGATCGGTCAGGCGTCGGACGGGATCCGCTCCGGGACCAACGAGATCTCGATGGCGTCAGACGACCTGTCGCGTCGCACGGAAAACCAAGCCGCCAGCTTGGAACAGGCCGCCGCCGCTCTAGGGGAAATCACCTCTACCGTCCGGCGCTCCTCCGAAGGGGCGATCCAAGCCAAGCGGGCCGTCAATTCGGCCAAGACCGGCGCAGAACAGTCTGGCGTGATTGTCAGCCAAGCCGTCGCGGCCATGAGCGAGATTGAATCCTCATCACGTCAGATCACCCAGATCATCGGCGTGATCGACGAGATCGCCTTCCAAACCAACCTTCTGGCCCTTAATGCCGGGGTCGAGGCTGCACGGGCGGGCGATGCGGGCCGGGGCTTTGCCGTTGTCGCCTCCGAAGTGCGGGCCTTGGCTCAGCGCTCTGCCGAGGCGGCCAAGGAGATCAAGGGCCTGATCAGCGAAAGTTCGCGCCAGGTCGCGTCGGGCGTGGATCTGGTGGGTCAAACCGGCCAAGCCTTAAAGCGGATCGTCGAAGAGGTCGCTGAGATCAATGATCTGGTCTCCCAGATCGCCGCCTCGGCCGAAGAACAGTCCATCGGCCTGCAAGAGGTCAATACCACCGTCGTTCAGATGGATCAGGTGACCCAACAGAACGCCGCCATGGTCGAGCAATCGACTGCTGCCAGCCGCCAGTTGGCCGACGAGACGACCAACCTTCAGGCCCTGATTGGCCGGTTTAACTATGGCGAAGTGGCCACCCTTGCGGCCACCCTTGCGCCCAGCCGCGCGCCCAGCAGACCCGCCGCCCGGCCAGCCCCGACCTTCGCCAGTCGCCCCCCGGCAGCCCCTGCACCAGTGCGCAAACCCGCGCCATCAGCCTCTGACGAAGGGTGGGAAGAGTTCTAGATCTCACCCCCTTTATGAGACGAAAAAGTTAGGCTCTGAACCTCACCGTTCAGGGCCTAAATCTTTATCGGGGCGCGGGCAGGCTCCGATTAGGGCTTGGGCCAAAATCTCGGTAGATCGAGCGCCAACCTCAGGGCCGCATCCGCCTTAAGCACGGCATCCCTTTGCCCAACATAGAGGTTGGCGACGGCGCGGCCCGCATCGAACGCTGCTGGACCCGTCGCGTGGGCCCGCAGAAGCGCCTCGCCCACGGCGCGGTCATTGACAAGGCCCAGCCGATCTTGAACCTGTTTGACGGCACTAATCAGATGACGACGCCGCTCCAAGCCCTCCGGATAGAGGCTGGCAAAGAGTTCCATCCCATAGCGCAGGTTCTTGGCCCGAATGCGCACCCGATGCTGCGCTTCAGTGGGCAGGTTGGTTAGGTCCTTGCCGTCGGTCTTGAGCTTTCGGCGCAGACGTTCCAGCGCCTGATCAGCAAACTGCAACACCGGCTGATCACGCAGGCCCGACTGCGACCAAGGGCTCTGACGCCAATCCCCCGTCTCCGCCCAAGCCATCACCGTTAAAAGGGTTTGACCATAGGCGTGCGAGGCCAAGACCCGGCACACCTCGTCATAGGCCGCACCGCGATCAAGGATGAGGGCCTCCAGCAGACGGGCAGAAGGCTGGTCCGAGGTCTCGATAAGCGCAATCAACACATCCAAGTCACGGGCGCGGCCCATAGTTTGGCCTAGGGCGCGAAGACTGGCCCGCAGGTCGATAAAGGTCTTGTCAGCGACCACCGGCTTGAACAGTCCCAAGGTTGCGCGGAGGCGGCGCAGGGCGACGCGGATCTGGTGAAGCGCCTCAACCTCTCGCTTCTGAGCGACCAGGGCCCCATTGTGCAAAATATGACCAAGACCTTCGCGCACCATGGCACTGAGGGCTTGGCCCACGCTGAGGCCAGACAGGTCCAGTCGGCTTTCAGCCTTCAGGGGCCGGACCGGTTGATTGGCCAGCAAGGCAAAGCCCCGATCAGCCTTAGATTGGGACGAGGCCAAGAGGCGGGTCTCGACAGCCATGCTTAGGGCCAGATCAAACAGGGCGCGCGTTGGCCCCTCCAGACGTTCCAATTCCAGCTCGGCAAAGTCCTGCACCCGACCACCGGCCTCGACGCGGCCAATATCGAACGCCATTTCGATCTGACAGCCTGGCGTGGGACTGATCAGAGCGGTTCGCCGATCCACCTGAATGAGAAAGACTGGATGCAGCTGATTCGCTCCCAGATCGACAGCAGCCAAGGGCGTTTGCGCGAGCAACGACAGATCCGGTGTCGTTCCCTGAACCGGATGTTCCCACTCAGCCCGCTCAAAAAGGCCCGAAGCCTTGGGCGCCATGACCTTAAGGGTCTGGATTCCGGCACGCAGTCGAAGGGTCAAGCCGACACGGCGCAGGTGCTGATCATCTGTATCGAAATAGATTGAGGTTAGGGCGCGGGGCTCTTGATCCTGCCACAAGGGCGAAGCCGCCAGTCGCGCAACATCTGGCCAAGCGACGCCCAGTTTCAGTTCAATTTCCGTGGGTTGGTTCAGCGTCATCATGCCAACTGTTTTTCCACCATCCCTATTTCATGCGACCATTAACAGGTCTTTGCCAGTCTAATGCTTATGCCGCCCCTATCGGCCCCGCGGGTCTGCTCGACCGAGCAGTTAGATAGCGAAAACTAACTTATTGATGGAATTGAACAATTTTTCACAGGATGGGCATTTTCGCTACTTTTCCGATTGATCAGAAAAGCTGCATATATTATTCATTAGCGAAAGTGCCGCACCCCAAAGGTTAATATCGCTGTACTTGCTTAGGTTCTAAAATCGGTATTAAAAGCTAGCATCGAGGTGTCCATGCCCGACTCAACCGAAGTTTTTCAGGATAGTACCCGTGCAATGCCGAAACAGGGCCGTGCCGTTCAGACCTACGAGCGCCTGTTGGACGTTTCCGGTGATCTGCTGGCCGAGGTTGGCATTGAGAGAATCTCAACCAATCTAATCTGCGCCCGCGCCGGCATGACCCCTCCGGCGCTCTATCGCTACTTCAAAGACAAATATGCGGTTCTCGAGGCACTGGGCCGTCGGTTGCTCTCGCGTCGCTCTGACATCCTGACCCTATGGCTGGCGGAAACGGCACCAAAGGGTCAACAGGCCTTGGCCGATGGTTTGCCCGCCGTACTCGGCGACACGTGGGCGGCAACGCTCAAGGAGCCCGGTGCGGTCTGGATCCTCAAGGCCCTGCGCGCTGTGCCGCAACTGGCCCATGTTCGGGTCGAAACCTATCGGGACATGACTGACATGGTCACGTCGGTCTTTAGCGCCACGCTGGGCCATCCACCCCGTGACGATCTGTGGCTGCGGGTCCGCATCGCCCTCGAATTTGCCTTCAGCGCCGACGAACTGCTGTTTGAAGAAGATCGCCTGCCTCAAGAGGTGATCATCGCCGAGGCCTCCGAACTGCTTCGCCGCGCCCTAATGGAAGCCTTGCCTATGTCCGGTTCCGACCGGGACTAAAAGTCCTTGCAACCTGACCCTTGCCGACCGACATAGGGTCAGTCCATCCTATGATTCAGGATGCGAGGGCGCAAACCATGACCGATCTGCAGGCGGCGCCCTTGGCCCGCGGCCATATCGTTGACCAACTGATCTATGAGCGCGCGCCGCAATTGGTGCGGTCTAGCCTATGGCCGATGCTGCGCCCGCTGCTCTATGAAATCCTCGGCTATCGCAAGGCGCGCCGGATGGCCGATGCTATAGCCACAATGGGCGGGGTCGCGGCCTTGGACCATGTGGCGAACCTTTTGCAAGTCCGCGTCACCTTGAGCCATCCGGAACGCCTGCCAACCACCGGCCGGGTTGTGATCGTCGCAAACCATCCGTCCGGCATTGCCGATGGGGTTGCCCTGCGCGACGGGATAGGGCGTTTGAGGCAGGACCTCTGCTTCTTTGCCAATGCCGATGCCCACCGGGTCTGTGCGGGCTTTGACGATGTGCTTATTCCGGTTGAGTGGGTTGAGGAAAAACGCACCCGCGAAAAGGCTCGGATGACCCTAAAGCGCGCCCAAGAGGCCTTTGAAGCCGAGCGCGCGGTCGTCATTTTCCCGGCTGGTCGCTTGGCCGTGCGCGGCCCTGATGGCCAGATTTCAGACCCAAGCTGGATGCCCAGCGCCATATCGCTAGCCCGTAAATATGACGCACCGGTCCTGCCCATCCATCTGACAGGCCCCTATCCGCACCTGTTTCAGTTTTTCAATCGATTTTCACGTGAGCTTCGAGACATTACCCTTTTCCATGAGCTGTTGAACAAGCGCCGGGGTCAATTTGGCCTAACGATCGGGCCCCTGATCCCACCCAGTGAGCTCGGAAACGATACAGCCGCGGCGACCCTGGCCATCAAGGCCTATGTCGAACGCCAACTGCCGCTTGATCCGGACCGACCCTTTTCGTTGACCCGATAGATTACAGCTTGGACCCTTGCGTTTGAACGCCACCGCCCCTTGGCACCATCTGCCCGACGAACAGGCCACGACGGCCTTGGGCACCGCCTTGGCTGACAAGATTTTGCGCGGCGAGGCCATCTGTCTTTGGGGACCGCTCGGCTCGGGCAAATCGACCTTAGCGCGGGGCCTGATCCGAGCCCTAACCCGGCCCGACGAGGACGTGCCCAGCCCCACCTTCACCCTCGTCCAGTTCTATGAAGGGCCGAACTTTCCCCTCGCCCATTTCGACCTCTATCGCCTGACCAGCGCGTCCGAGGCCTATGAGATCGGTTTGGATGAGGCCCTCGAAGATGGCGCGGCCCTGATCGAATGGCCTGAACGGTTAGAGGAGGATCTGCCTCACGACCGACTCGATATAGTCTTTGATACAGATCATGAGGGCGGGGGCAGACAGGTGCGTCTGATCCCCCACGGCAGTTGGGAAGGACGCGGGCTTGAGTTTGGAACGTGAGGCCGCGACGGCTGAGTTTCTAGCGGCTACTGGCTTAGGCGATGCGCGGCGCGTGGCCCTGCCCGGTGACGCCTCAACGCGGCGCTATGAGCGGATCTACCCTGCCGCTGGCGGGGCCAGCCTGATCTTGATGGATCAGCCGCCAGCCCTCGAGACCCAGCCCTGTCCGCCAGATGCCAGCCCTGCAGAACGCGTCGATCTGGGCTATAATTCCATGGCTCGCTTGGCGGCGGGCCGGATTGAGGCCTTTGTCGCCTGCGCGGGCCATCTTCGGGCGCAAGGCCTGTCCGCCCCCCTGATCCATGCGGCCGACCCCACCCAAGGCCTCGCTGTGTTGGAAGATCTTGGTGACGATCTCTTTGTCCATAAGGTCGCGGGCGGTATGGC
>CANKPO010000036.1 GCA_947484535.1 Caulobacteraceae bacterium | reverse complement strand
TGGGCGGGGCTAAGGTGGTCAAGAATGTCACCGGCTATGACCTGCCCAAGCTGTTGGCCAATTCGTGGGGTCAGTTGGCGGTGATGACCGAGGTGACGCTCAAGGTCCTGCCCCGGCCCCAGACGGTGCAGACCGTGGTCCTATCTGGCCTCAATGAGCGCCAAGCCTGTCTGGTCATGGGCCAAGCCTTGGGTTCGCAAGCCGACGTCGCCGCCGCAGCGCACCTGCCAGCCGACATCAATGGCGGGCTGGCCCTCACGGCCCTGCGCCTCGAAGGGTTCGAGCCGTCGGTCAAGGCGCGGGTGCAGATGGTGCTGGCGCAGTTCGGGGCCACCGCGCCCTGCGATCTCTTGCCCGCTGAGGCCAGCGCCCTCCTATGGGAACAGGTTCAGCATCTGACGCCCTTGCAAGGCGAGGGGGCACTATGGCGCATCAATGTGCCGCCGATGGCGGGGGCTGAGGTGATCGAGCAGCTTAAGCCCTTCGGTGCCCGCTGCCTCTTGGACTGGGCCGGGGGTCTGGTCTGGGCCTTGCTGCCGGTTGATGATGGGGGGCGGGGGGTGCGCGATGTGGCCAGCGCCCTTGGCGGTCATGCCATGCTGATCCGTGCGCCAGAGGCCCTGCGCCGGTCGATCCCCACCCAGCACCCGCTCGCCCCCGGCGTTGCGGCCCTGACCCAGCGCGTCAAGGACGGGTTCGATCCTAAGGCCATTCTCGATCCCGAGAGGTTCGTCTAAGCCCATGCGCACCAATTTCACCTCTGAACAGCGCCGCGATCCGGCCATGGCCGAGTCCGAAGCGGTGATCCGCAATTGCGTCCATTGCGGGTTCTGCACCGCCACCTGCCCGACCTATGTGCTGCTGGGCGACGAGCTGGATTCCCCGCGCGGGCGCATCTATCTGATGAAGGAGATGCTGGAAAATCAGCAAAAGCCGACCGCCGAAGTGGTCAAACATATTGATCGCTGCCTGTCGTGCATGTCCTGCCTGACCACCTGTCCGTCCGGCGTCCACTATGGCCATCTGGTCGACCATGCCCGCACCTATATCGAGGCCAACTATCGCCGCCCCCTTCTGGACCGGGTCCTGCGGCGGGTGCTGGCGGCGGTCTTGCCCTATCCGGCGCGGTTCAGGCACGCCATTGGCTTGGCGAGGCTGGTGCGGCCATTCGCGCCCCTTCTGCGGTCGATCAAGGCCTTGCAATCGCTCAGCGCCATGCTGGCTTTGGCCCCCACCAAAGCCGCCGAGGGCCTGCCGACCAAGGGGGCGAAGGCTGAGGGGGTAAGCCTTGGCCGGGTGGCGATGCTGGGCGGCTGCGCCGAGCCGGTCCTTCGCCCCGAAATTGGCCGCGCCGCTGCCAGCCTGATCAGCCGGATGGGCTATGAGGTGGTTGTGGCCCCTAATGCTGGGTGCTGCGGGGCTCTGGTCCACCATCTGGGCCAAGAGGAAGCGGCTCTCGCCTCTGCCCGGCGCAATGTCGATGCCTGGATGGCTGAGATCGAGGGGCAGGGCCTCGAGGCGATCATCGTCACCGCGTCTGGCTGTGGCACCACGATCAAGGACTATGGCTTCATGCTGCGCTCTGACCTGGCCTATGCCGCCAAGGCCGAGCGGGTCTCCAGTCTGGCTATGGATATTAGCGAATTTGTCGCCGCCAAGGGCCTGCCGCCGGTGACGCGCAGTTTAGGCCTGATCGTGGCCTATCAGTCGGCCTGTTCGCTGCAACATGGTCAGAAGGTAACGCGCGCGCCTCAGGACCTGCTCACGGCGGCGGGCTATCAGGTGCGGCAACCGGCAGAGGCCCATCTTTGCTGTGGCTCGGCGGGGACCTACAACATCTTGCAGCCGGTGATTGCCGGTCAGTTGGGAGACCGCAAGGTCGCCCACCTTGCCAAGCTGTCCGCCGATGTGATCGCGACGGGCAATATTGGCTGTGCGACCCAGATCGCCGCGCGGACGGGTACGCCGGTGCTCCATACGGTGCAACTGCTCGACTGGGCGACGGGCGGCGCAGTGCCTGAACCCTTTGCGTCACGGCCTTAAGCAGAGGGTGAAGGCGGTGAGGTTGGAAAGAAAACAAGGCCCCCTACGTCGCTGCGCGCCACTTCCCCCAGGGGGGGGAAGATTTAAGGCTCTTAGATCTTCCCCCTCTGGGGGAAGTACCGGCGAAGCCGGGGTAGGGGGTCTTGTATACGCCCCTATCGCACCACCACGCCGCCCTTCATGACATGGCTCACCCGTTCGAGCACCGTAATGTCTTTGAGCGGGTCACCCTTGACGGCGATGAGGTCGCCAAACTGGCCTGGGGTCACCGACCCTATATCACCAGAGCGTTGCATCAGGTCGGCGGCGACGGTGGTGGCGGACTGGATGGCCTGCATCGGGGTCATGCCATAGCGGACCATATAGGCGAACTGTTTACCATTATCGCCGTGGGGATAGACCCCGGCGTCGGTACCGTAGGCGATTTTCACCCCCGCCTTGACGGCCTTGGTAAAGCCTTCGCGCTGCAGGTCGGTGGTGTCGCGGTTCTTGCGCAGGATCTCTTCGGGCCAGTGATCGCGGGCGCCGATCTCATTGATATAGTCGCCATTATAGATGTCCATGACCAGCCAAGCGCCCTTGGCCTTGGCCAGAGCGATGCCTTCATCGTCAATCAGGCTAGCATGTTCGATGGAGCGCACACCGGCGCGCAGAGCGATCTTGATACCCTCAGCACCGTGGGCGTGGGCCGTGGCATAGCTATTGTTGCGGCGAGCCTCATCAACGGCGGCGCGAACCTCATCTTCGGTCAGTTCTGGGGCGCCAGGCTCGGTGCCAGCCGCCAATACGGCGCCGGTTGCAATCAGTTTGAGGAAGTTGACCCTTTGCTGGAACAGATAACGGGCCTTAACCGTCATCTGCGCCGGCCCACTGACCACGCCGACGCGCATGTCTGAGGGCACGGTCACATCGGGGGCTAGGCCCGTGACCTCGCCGCCGCCGCCGGGCACGGTCAGATAGGCTCCCGCCACCATCATGCGCGGCCCCTCGATCCAACCCGCCTCGATCGCATCGCGCACAGCCACGTCGCCAAAGGCCCGGAAGGTGCCGACATCCCGGACGCTGGTGAAGCCCGCATTGAGGGTCTTTTGGGCATGTTTTGCACCGAGCAAGGCAATCTCTGCCGCGCTGTGCAGCAAAGGCCCAGCGACATTACTGGACTGTTCTACATCGACGAGATGGGTGTGCATATCGATCAGCCCGGGCAGGACCGTATAGGCTGACCAGTCGGTTACTATCGATCCCTTGGGCGGCGGTGCATAGGGTCCGACCGCCGCAATTCGGCTGTCTTCGATACGCAGAATCTGGTCGCTACGCACAGTTCCCGCTGTTGGGTCGACGAGCTTTCCCGCGCGGACATAGATCGTTTGAGCAGAAGCGCTTGCCGCGATCAGTACCGAACTAAAAAATGGTAATAATAAAGAGACCCGAAAAGGTAGTTTGATCATGACCGGCTCCATAATATGATCGACAGGGAATTGCTCAGTCCGTGGCAATTGGTCAACTTGCTTCTTTCAGACTGTTTGAAATACTCATTTCGTAAGCTATTCTATTGACTTCGTGAGTGCCAATTATTCGCGTTTGACGCGCGGCTATATTTTTGTTTGTTAGCACTCATTAAGTTTCTGTTAGGCTCAAGGTGAGAGGTTTCACCTGTCTGATGTCGCCTCTGGGAGAGGGGAAGAACTTCATGTCTACGTCAAGATCATCAAGCTATCGTCGGTCTGGAAATGATCATTTTGAGCCAGATATTGACTCCGATCCCGCTTCACAGCGCCGTCTGCGCGGTCAACTCGAACAGATTGACTATACGGTATTTGCTGCCAATAGAGAGGTTATCTCACGCACGCTCGGTTTTGCTGATGCGGAGAAGTTCCAACGGCTCGCAGCAGCAACGGCATTGGCCCGCGCCGCTTGGGTGTCAGAAGCCCTGAGCCAAACCCAAGTGCCCTCACCGCTGAATGCAGAGCAGGTTACGAAACTGAAGAACCTGCGCGGCGCCTACGAAGAACTGTCGGAGTCCTATGAGGCCATGCGCCGGATGGTAGAGCGCGGATATCTGCCTTTCAAGCCTGCCGCCAACGGGTTCTTTAAGGCCTAGACGAGCCCTAGCTATTTAGGACGATGTTGCTTTCGACCGGCAGGTCGGGGAAGTTAAGGCTCTGCTCAAAATCCATGAAAACGTCGGTCAGTTCGTCTGGCGTGATGATGGGTGGGCGGCCATTGGGGAACTTGTAGCGCCAGAAGCTAATCACGTGATCAATAGCGCCCAGCCGTTCGCCAAGCTGTGCAAACAGTTCTGGTGCCGTGATCAAAAAGTCCCTGAAATCAGCGGGTTTTCCCTCTTTCGTCATTCGACTGTAGGACTGGTCGTAGACGGCGATGGTACTCTTGACGCTTTGCGATGCGGTGATGATTTTTTTGCGCAGATTCACCCGTGCACTGGTGATGTAGACCCGGGTCTCGTCGTCCGTATTGCCGCGCGGTTGAACCTTTTCAATCTGGTTCAAGATGTCGGGCAGCTTGGGCAACATGTCTCCCAGTTGCCATTTATAATAGATAAAGGCCTTCCAGCAGAAAATACCCTCTTGGAACTGCATCCGATCCATCTGCATGGTCAGGCGTAGGGGGTCTAGATCGCTGTCTGCGGAGTTGGCTAGAAGTTTGCGGGCCAAGGTTCCGGCATAGGCCACATTGCCATCCTCACCCACCGACATGCGCACCAAGGCTTCAATCTCCTTCTGAGCGAAGGCGAACATCCGCGCCGTATCCGCGTCTGAAATCTCAAAATAGCAACGGGCGGGTTTAATGCCTTGCCGCGCGAGCTGTTCGCGAATGAGGAACGGGTCGAGGGACGGGGACTCGTCGAGCAACTGCAACACGGCCAGATCTGCTCTCAGATCTTGGATGCGGGTGTTCAGCGTGTTGCAGAGAATTTCTTTAAAGTTGTTCTGCCCGATAAAGGCATATTGCCCGCCCATGCGCAGGTCGCTGACCTCGATCGGCAGGATGATTTTGGTCGCCGAGTTGCGTGCATAGGGAAAGGCGTCCATCTCGTTCGCCCGCAGCCTATGTTTGGTGATGATGGCGCGATTTAGGGCGGCATTCTGAAAGAGCGGGAACCGCGTATATTCTTCGGTCTGGCCTGATCGAACCTGTACGGCGCGAAGATTGAGAACGCGCGCGGATGAGGCGCTGCTCTCAAGTTGAGCCAGATTGCGGACGGTACGGTCGTTCATTTATCCACTCGGTGGTCACTGTCGATCAACGCTAACGGGGCGAAGATTCTAGTCTACACCTTGGAGCGCTCATCCTAAAACTGATATTTATAATTCGCTAAAGGAATCAATCTGAGGGAGAGGCTTTGTCATGCTCCCCTATTTGAGGCGGTTGGCTAGGGTCGCCCTGGGGATAGAGGTCGATCGCTGTGCCCTAAGCGGCAGGTCTGCACCGCCCATGCGCCTTGAACCCCGTGAATGGCTAGTCTATGCCCCCTCAATAGGGGCCACGCGGCCCCTGAAGAGACGCTGCTGTTGGTTTACCGCAAGCGCTTAGGAGTTTGGCCATTGGACCATTCCTTTTGGATCTCGACCTTTGTCGTCGCCTTGGCAGAGATCGGGGACAAGACCCAACTGTTGGCCATCCTGTTGGCCGCTCGCTTTAAGCGGCCTATCCCCATTATCTTGGGCATTCTGGTCGCCACCCTTGCCAATCACGGGTTAGCGGCCACCCTAGGCTATTTCGTCTCTGGCATCTTGGCAGCCCAATGGTTCGGCTATGTGGTCGGTGCGTCGTTCTTGGTCATGGGCGCTTGGATCTTGGTGCCGGACAAGGCCGAAGAGCTGGATGCAAAGCCACCTCGGTTTGGGATTTTCGTCACGACGGCTATTGCCTTCTTCCTCGTCGAAAATGGCGACAAGACTCAGATCGCGACGGTTGCCTTGGCGGCCAAATATCACGACATATTCTGGGTCGCAGCGGGTACAACCGCGGGCATGATGTTGGCCAATGTGCCAGCGGTTCTTTTGGGCGAAGCCGCGACCAAGGTTGCGCCCATGGCGGTTGTGCGCATGGCAGCGGCAGGCCTTTTTGCCGCGATTGGGGTTTGGACCCTGCTCCAAACCTCAGGACTGTTGGGATAGGCCATGGCTGAAGCCTTTAACGACAAGGTTTTATCTGCTGATCGTTCGGCCCGCTATGGCGAGGTCGCGCAAGAGATTGCGGCGGTTCTGGAGGGCGAGACCAACCTCACGGCGCGGATGGCTACGGTTGCCTCGATGCTGGCCAACAGTTTCGAGGCCTATTTCTGGACCGGTTTCTATTGCGTTGATCCGGTCAAGCCCGACGAGTTGGTCGTCGGGCCCTATCAGGGAACGCTCGGCTGCCTTCGCATTGCCTTTGGCCGGGGTGTCTGCGGCGCGGCGGCGCTGACGGGCAAGACCCAGCTGGTCAAGGATGTGCATGCCTTTCCCGGTCACATTGCCTGTGATGGTCGGTCGCAGAGCGAGATCGTCGTGCCGGTCTTTGATGCTGACGGCCGGTTGATCGCGGTCTTTGATGTCGATTCCGATCAGCCCGCCGCCTTTGATGAGGTTGATCAGGTGTGGCTTGAGCAGATCCTTCGAGACACATTCGGCGGCCCTCTTTAGTCGCCTTCGCGCAGGATTGACCTAGGGAAAGGTCTAGACAGGGCGCGATCCTAGAGGTCTGATCCAGTCATGACCCAGATCACATCGCAATCGCGCCCACTCACCCGCCTGCTCGTCGCCAATCGCGCCGAGATCGCCATCCGCGTCCTTCGGGCCGCCGCAGACCTTGGCATGGCCACCGTCGCGGTCTTTTCCGAGGATGATGCGACCTCCTTGCATATCAAGCAGGCCGATATTGCCGTGGCGCTCAAGGGTGTGGGGGCCGGGGCCTATCTGGACGGGGCAGCGATCATTGCCGTCGCCAAGGCGCAGGGCTGTGATGGCATCCATCCCGGCTATGGGTTCTTGAGCGAGAATGCCACCTTCGCCGCCGCCTGCGCTGAAGCGGGTCTGGTCTTTGTTGGCCCGAGCCCGGAGATGCTGGCCCTGTTTGGCGATAAGGGTTCGGCGCGCGATCTGGCCGCGCGGCTGGGCGTGCCCTTACTGGCGGGTGTCAATCGGGCCGTGTCGCTGGACGAGGCGAAGGCCTTCTTTGCGGGGCAGGGTGCGAACGGTGCCATGATGATCAAGGCGCTGGCGGGCGGCGGCGGACGCGGCATGCGGGTCATTACCGAGGCTGATCAGATCGAGGCGGCCTATGAGCGCTGCGCCTCCGAGGCCAAGGCGGCCTTTGGCGATGGCGGGCTCTATGTCGAGCGTCTGATCCGCCGTGCGCGTCACGTCGAGATACAGGTCATTGGCGACGGGGACGTGGTTCTGGCCCTTGGCGAGCGCGAATGTACGCTCCAGCGCCAGCATCAAAAACTGATCGAGGTCGCGCCCAGTCCCAGCCTGACCCCCGCTCTGCGCCAGCGGCTTGTCGATGCCGCCCTCAGCATGGCCAAGGCCTGCGCCTATCGTAGTCTGGGCACCTTTGAGTTTCTGGTCGATGCCGAGGCCGATCCAGATGGCGAGGGCGCCTTCGCCTTTATCGAGGCCAATCCACGTCTGCAGGTCGAGCATACGGTCACCGAGGCCGTCACGGGTCTCGATCTGGTGGCCTTGCAACTGAGTATCGCCGGGGGACAGAGCCTTGCCGATCTGGGCCTGACAGCCGACAACATCCCTGCACCGCGCGGCTATGCCATCCAGCTTCGGGTCAATATGGAGACCATGGACGCTCTAGGCCACGCTCGTCCGTCGAGCGGCACCTTGAGCCTGTTTGAGCCACCCAGCGGTCCGGGGGTGCGGGTTGACAGTTTCGGCTATGCGGGTTTTAGGCCTAGCCCCCATTTTGACAGCCTCTTGGCCAAGGTCATTGTCTCGAGCGCTAGCCCGGATTTTGACCGCGCCATTGCGGCAGCATCGCGCGCGCTGGCGCAGTTCCGCCTTGAGGGTGTGGCGAGCAATATCGGCTTCCTTCAGAGTCTTCTTAAGCGGCCTGAACTACAATCCAATCAGATCTATACGCGATTTATAGAAGACTATGCATCAAGCCTGTTGGCCGATCAATCGAGCGTGCCAACCGCGCAATATTTCGCGGCTAATGCGCCTGCAGCCAGCAGCGCTAGCGCCAGTCTGGCGTCTGGCCCAGACGGCAGCCTGCCCCTGAGCGCGCCCATGTCCGGCAAGCTGGTCGGCACCGATGTCGCCGTTGGCGATCTGGTCCGTGAGGGCCAGCAGGTCGCGGTGCTGGAATCGATGAAGATGGAGCATGTCATCCTCGCTGACCGCAGCGGCTATGTCCGCGCCGTCGGCCCGGTAGCAGGCGACACGGTGTTCGAAGCCGATCCCCTGATGTTCATTGAACCGGCGGAGGTCGGCGCGGCGGTCGCAGAGACCGAGACGGTGGTCGATCTGGACCATATCCGACCCGACCTTGCCACCGTCATTGAAAGCCATTCCTACGGCTTGGATGAGAACCGCCCTGAGGCTGTGGCGCGCCGACATGGCCGCAATCAGCGCATGGTTCGCGAAAATATTGCCGATCTCTGTGACGAGGGCAGTTTCATCGAATATGGCGCTTTGGCCGTCGCGGCTCAGCGTCGCCGTCGCTCGCTCGATGATCTGGTACGCAATACACCCGCCGACGGCATGATCACCGGCATTGGCTCGGTCAACGGGGCTCACTTTAGCGAAGACAAGGCCCGTACCGCCGTACTCGCCTATGACTTTACGGTTCTGGCCGGCACCCAAGGCCATATGAACCACAAGAAGACCGACCGTCTCCTGGGCATTATCGAAGAGTGGAAAATCCCGACGGTCCTGTTTGCAGAGGGCGGCGGCGGGCGTCCGGGCGATGTCGATTCCATCGGGGTAGCGGGTCTGGACGTACCAAGCTTCCTGTCCATGGCCAAGCTGAGCGGTCAGGCCCCTCTGGTCGGCATTGTCTCAGGGCGCTGTTTTGCCGGAAATGCCGCACTGCTCGGCTGCACCGATGTGATCATCGCCACCCAAGATTCCAACATCGGCATGGGCGGTCCGGCCATGATCGAGGGCGGCGGACTGGGCGTCTATCGGCCGGAAG